>JAQBPL010000180.1 GCA_028287545.1 Vulcanimicrobiota bacterium
CGTGCGCGAACGGCGCTGGGTAATGGCGGGCGTGTTCGGGTACTTCGCCGCGCTCACGCGATCCGAAGGCATTCTGCTCGCGGCACCGCTGTTCATCGAGTGGGCGATCGCCGCCAAAGAGGGCGGCCGCGAGTTCTTCCGCTACTGGGTCGACGACATGGTGAAACCGCTGCTCGGCCTAGCGCTCGTCCCGCTCGGGCTGGTCACCTACATGGCGTACCTCTGGGTCGTCACCGGCGATCCCCTGAAGTTCTCGCACGTGCAGGCGCATTGGGGACGCCATCTCGCGCTGCCGTGGGACAGCATCGGCAACTCGATCACGAAACTCTCGCACGCGCATACGCAGACGGTCGCCAATCAAAGTCTGGAGCTCGCCTTCACCGCGCTGATGGTCGTGGCGTTGTTCCTGGGTCTGCGCCGCTTGCGGCTCTCGTATACCGTTTACATGGCGCTCTCGATCCTGGTCCCGATGTCGACGTCGAGCCTGATGAGCATGCCGCGCTTCGCGCTCGTGCTCTTCCCGATGTTTGCCTTGTTCGGCCTGTGGGGCGGCCGTCAACCGTTCAATAACGCATACGTCGCATTCTCGCTGCCGCTCTTGGGGTTGTTCACCGTGCTGTTCGCCGATTGGTATTGGGTGGCGTGAGCGCTCCCGCTGGATCCACCTTGTTCGAGCGCGTCAAAGGACGCCGCGGCGTACGGCAGTTCGTCAAATTCGGAATCGTCGGGGCATCGGGGTTCCTGGTGAACTTCGTGATCTTCACGCTGCTGCAGCGGGTGGTGCCGAACCACACCGCGTCCGCGCAGTACTACACCATCTATTCGGTCGCGTTTCTGGCCGGCGGCGTCTCCAACTACTTCCTCAATCGCCGCTGGACGTTCCGCTCGAGCGGGCACGCCGGCAAAGAGGGCGCGCAATTCTTGAGCGTTTCGGTACTGGCGCTCCTCGTCGGCCTCGTCGTCTCGGCGCTGGTGAGCCCGTCGCTCGGCCACGGCCACCGGACCTGGTTCGTCGCGACCTGCGCCGGCATCGTCGTCAACTTCTTCATCAACAAGTATTGGACGTTCCGGTCGGTCGCGTGAAGCCCCGCGATCTCTTTTGGATCGCGACGCTTGCGTTCACGCTCGTCGGCGCGGTGCTGCGCTTCAAGGGGATCCACAACCCGATCTTCGACCATCCGGGCTGGCGCCAGGGCGACACCGCGGCGATCGCGCGCAACTTCGCGCAGTTGCAGTACAACCCGCTCTTCCCGCAGACCGACTACAACGGACCGCCGCCGAACTACGTCGAGCTCGAGCTGCAGATCGTGCCGTTCCTGGCCGCGACGCTCTACAAGATCTTCGGCGTGCACGAAGTCTTCGGCCGATTGATCTCGCTCGCGTTCGGCATCGCGACGATCCCCATGATTGCCGTGTTCGGCCGGTGGCTGTTCCGCTCGCCGGTGGCTGGTGTCTTCGCGGCTGCGGCGTTCGCGGTGCTTCCGGGCGCGTGGTACTACAGCCACACGTTCATGCCGGACACGGCGATGGTCTTCTTCACGACGTGTGCGCTGTACGCGTGTGCGCGCTGGATCGTGGAGGATGAGGCGCGTTCGTGGCGCGGGTGGTGGCCGGCGGCGCTGCTGCTGATGCTGGCGTTTCTGGCGAAGCCCGTGGCCGTCACCGCGGCGATCCCGGTGGCGGCGGCGGCGATCGCGCGGTTCGGCTGGCGCGGGGCGCTCGGACGGGTGCAGCTGTGGGCGCTGTTCGCGGTCGCGTTCGTTCCCCTCGTCGCGTACGACGCGTTCGTCTCGGCGCACGCCGAGTGGCACTGGGCAAGCGGGATCACGCGGCTGCACGTCATCCCGTCGCTGGCGGCAGCGTTGACGTCACCGGCCGCGTTCGGCGCGAAAGCGGTCGCGTTCGCGCACGCGCTGAAGATGCTCGCGACGACGATGCTCGGGCCCGTCGCGTTTACGCTGGCGATCCTGGGCTTCTTCGTTCCGCTGCGCTCGCGCAGCGATGCGCTCCTGTGGGGCTGGCTCGGCGGCGGACTCCTCTACGCGTACGTCGTGGTCACGGTCGAGCGCGTCGACTACTACCTCTACCTGCTCTTGCCGCTCGCCGCGCTAATGATCGGCCGGCTCTGCGCGTGGGCGCTCGAACGCTGGGGCAGCGAACCGCAGCGCCGCGCGACGCTCGGCGCGATCGCTGCGGCCGTTTGGATCGCCGCGATCGTCGTGGGATATCGCGAGATCGCACCCTACTATGTTTGGAACCACGCGAACTACGCGCGCGCGAAGATGCTCGATGCGACGCTCGCGCCCGGCGCGCTGGTCGTGATGGGGCACTACGATCCCTCGATCCTCTACACGATCGGGCGCAAAGGCTGGGAAGAGGATCCGCATCTGTGGACGCCGTTCAACGAGCAGAGCGCGATCCGCAAAGGCGCGCGCTACTACATCTCGGTCGAACACGCGCGTCTCAAACAGACGAACCTCGAACTCTACTGCTGGCTCGCGCGATTCCCCGTGCTCGACCCGGCGGCGGCGTGGCCGGTCTACGAAACCGACCCGGCGAAGGTGCTCCCAGACGCGGAAGCGCGCTGGCAGGCATTCCGCCGCCGCGAGATGTCCGGCGCCTACGCAAACTGGAGGCGAGAATGGAAATCAGCACCCGACCCCTGCTGATGGTCGGAGACCTCGACCGCGACGTCGCTGCGCTCCACGAACACGCCCAAGCGTGGGCGCGCCTCGGACTCGCCGGAAAGATCCGGCATCTGCGCACGATGCGCGCCCGAACCGTCGAGGTCGCCGCTTCTTGGGTGGACCTCGCGGCTGGCGCTAAAGGGATCGCGAAAACGCCGCTCGCCGGCGAGGAGTGGTTCGCCGGGCCGTACGCGCTGCTGGTCGCGCTCGACCGTCTGATCGCCACGCTCGGCGAGATCGCGGTCGCGGGATCGCCGAGGGTGCCGAGCGCGTTGCGGACGCGCGCCGACGGGCAGCTCGTCGTCGACGTCTTCCCGGTCCAATCGTCCGACCGGGTCTTGCTCAGCGGCGTGCGCGGCGAGTTGTGGCTGGAGCCGGGCGTGACGCGCGAGTCGCTTCCCGCGCGGACGGCCGGCTTCTATCACCGCAGCGATCCCGCCGGAGGGGTGACGCTCGTCCTCGGCGCGGGGAACATCGCGAGCATCGCGCCGCTCGACGTTCTCAACGTCCTCTACACGCACGGCAGCACGGCGTTCCTCAAGCTCAACCCGGTCAACGCATATCTGCTGCCCCTCTTCGAGCGCGTGTTCGCCTCGCTGATCGACGAAGGGTACGTGCGGATCGCCGGCGGCGGCGCAGACGTCGGCGCCTATCTGTGCGCGCATCCGGGGATCGACGCGATCCATCTGACCGGCGGCGAGCGCACGCACGATGCGATCGTGTTCGGCACCGGCGACGAAGGTGCCGCGCGCAAGCGCGCCGCGACGCCGCTGCTCACCAAGACCGTCACGAGCGAACTCGGCAACGTGACCCCGGTGATCGTCGTACCGGGGCCGTGGAGCGAACCCGATCTCGCGTTTCAGGCAGCGCACGTCGCGACGATGAAGATGCACAACGCCGGCGCGAACTGCATCGCCGCGCAGGTCCTCATCACTCCGGAGCAGTGGGACCTCGCGGCGCGCTTTATCGCCAAGGTCCGCGACGCATTGCGCGACGCCCCGGCGCGCCCCGCGTACTACCCGGGCGCCAAAGAACGCCAAGTCGAGATCACCGCGTCGCACCCGACCGCGGAGACGCTGACGCCGCCCGGCGGCGGCGACTCGCGCACGTTCGTCCCTGACCTCGATGCGGGCAATCGCAGCGAGCCGTTGTTCACGAACGAAGCGTTCGGCCCGGTGCTCGGTCAAACTGCGGTCCCCGGCGACGATGCGGCGACCTACTTACGCAACGCGGTCGCGTTCTGCAACGACGTGCTTCACGGAACGCTCGGAGCGGCGATCCTCATCCACCCGCGCACCATCGCGGACTTAGGTGCAAGTTTCGACGAGGCGATCGCGGGCCTGCGTTACGGATCGGTGACGATCAACACCTGGCCCGGCGTCGGCTTTCTGCTGCCCAGCGCGAGCTGGGGCGCGTATCCCGGAAACACGATCGCCGATGTCGGCAGCGGGATCGGCGTCGTGCACAACACGTGCCTCTTCGACGACCCGCAGAAGACGGTCGTGCGCGCACCGTTCGCGCCCTTCCCACGCTCCTTCGGCGACGGCGAACGCACCCTGCTCCCGACGCCTCCCTGGTTCGTCACCCACCGCCGCGCCGACGCCGTCGGCCGCCGAATGTTCGCCTTCACCGCAAGCCCATCACTGGTGCGCATGGCAGCAACCGCGATGGAAGCAATGCGCGCGTAAGTCGCGCCCTGTCATTGCGAGCCCCCATGTCATTGCGAGCTTGTCGAGCAAGCCTCGTGTCGCGCTGAGCGCAGTCGAAGCGCGACGCGGCGCCTCGGCGGCCGCGATTGGGAGTCAGCCTTCGACTTCGCTCAGGCTGACCACGAAGGCCCCTCGACAAGCTCGGGCTGACAACGACAATCGACAACCGCAACGACACGCTCGCCCATTTGGGCGGTGACTATGGCAGCGGCAGCAGTGAGGACGGGGGCGCGACGGCGCCGGTGCTGTGTTCGGGGATGCCGGATTCGACGAGTTGGCGGTACTGCGAGAGGCGGTTCGTCAGCCGGGTGATCTCTTCGTTGAGCGCGTAGCTCTGACGGATCGCGGCGGAGAGGTCGGCCGTGTCGTAGGTGTAGTCGAACCGTTTGAGCGACGCCAGAATCTCGCCGTTCTGCTGCTTCAGCTGCCCGTATGCGCGCTGGATGCTCGTGCCCGTGACCTGATATTGCGGATAGTTCGAGACGACGATGTCGCGTTTGATCTGCGCCTGCTCGATCGCGGCCTTCAGACTCTGCACGCGATCGTCCGCCGGAGAGAACCTGGACGCCAGCGCCAGCGCCGCGATCGCGTCCTCGAACTTCGAGGCGGCGAACAGCGTCTCCGCGATGCGCACCTGCACGTTGGTGAGGCCGGCGCGCGCGTGCTGATTGGCCGGCTCGATCTTGAGCGCGAGCTGATAGGCCACCGACGCGTCGGGGTAGTTTTTGTGCGAGAGCGCGACGTCGCCTTGATGGTTGCGGGTCTGCACGATCCATTGGGCGACGCTGGAGGCACAGCCGGTCGTACCGAGCGGAAGTGCAGCACAGGCGAGGATCAGGACGATGAGCCGGAGCGTTCGTGTCATCAGCGTCTCGAGAAGGAAATCCAGAAGTTGGCCACCGCCGCGATGTACTGCGCGGCCGGGCCGAGGATGAGCTGGGCGAGGAGGGTGCCGAGGAAGGCGGTGACGATGAGCCAGAAGATCATCGCGCCGACGTCGCGGCGCGGGCGCTCGTTGCGCACGGTTTGGTCGACGATGAACGCCGTATTGGGATCGATGAACAACGCGAAGGCGATAGTGCCGATCCCGTTCACCAGCCCCGAGAGCCCGCCGGCCGTCAGGCGGGCGTGGAGGTCCAGGACGCTGGCATAGTAGGCGGCGACGACGCCGACCGAATAGAACGCGAAGAGCACCACGTTCGCGACGAGCAGCTGGCGCGGGATCGCGGAGATCGGGAAGTTCGCGAGCCGAAACTGCGGCGGCCGCAGCACGGCGAAAAACAGATCGCGCATCACCAGCGGATCGAACAGGCGCATCAGCGCGCGCGGGATCGAGCCGAAGCGCTCGAACGCGCCGATGCCGCGCACGAACATCGTCAAGAACATCGGCAGCAGCAGCGCACCGATCAGGATGCCGACCGAGCCCGCGGCGATGATCAACCGAATCTGCAGGTCGAAGTGCGCCAGCAGGTCCGGGGGAACGGCCTTGAGGTGCGCGTCGGTCGCGTAGTTCGCTGGGCCGTCCGCGAGCGCGCCGAGCGCCGGCGTCATGAATAGCGAGGCCAGACGGCTGGCGGTGACGAGCAGGCTGAACAGCGAGATCGCCGTCGCGATGCGGCCCGTGACCACGCCGGCATACCGCGCCGCGTAGGCACCGATCTGGATTGCTTGCGTGACGACCGTCAGGCACACCGCGATGAGCAGGTTCGGCGTCCAGAGGTCGGTCACGCCGCCGCTTCTCCCGGCAGCCGCACGCCGCGCACCGAAGCCGGGCCCAGCACGCACAGTCCGCGCTGCGCCGGTGCCAGCAGTTCGCGCGCCAGCGCGTCGACCTGCGCCGCGTCGACGGCGTCGAACGCTTCTTCTACTTCTTCGGTCGAGATCTGGCGCCCGTGAACGAGCACGTTGCGCGCCAAGCGCGACATGCGGTTGAACGTGCTCTCGAGCGCGAGCGTGAGGTTGCCTTTGAGGTGCTCGCGCGCACGTTCCAACTCGTCGACCGCGACGCCGTCGTGCAAGAGACGGTCGAGTTCGTCGCCGATCACGTCGACGCATTCCTGTACGCGCTCCGGCGTGCAGCCCGCGCTGACGCCGAACAATCCCGCCGCGCGGTACGACTGCTGGAAGGTGGAGATTTCATAGGCCAGGCCGCGCTGCTCGCGCACGCTTTGAAAGAGCCGGCTCGACATGCCGCCGCCGAGGATCGTATCGAGGACCGAGAGCGCGTAGCGGCGCTCGTCGCGCATCGCGAGTCCGGGCGTGCCGAGCAGGACGTAGGCTTGTTCCGTCTCGTCGATCGTCACGTCGAGCCCCTGCGTGAACCGGGGTACCTCCGCGGCCGGCGGAACGACGTCGCCGCCGAAGTCCGCGAAGGCGTGCGCGGCGAGCTGCACGACGGCGTCGTGGTCGACGTTGCCGGCCGCCGTCACGAAGACGGTCGAGGGCGCATAGCGGGTCGCGCGCCAGCGCAGCAGCTCCTCGCGGCCGATCGCCTTCACCGTGTGCGCGTACCCGATCGTCGGATCGCCGAGGTTCGCTCCGCTCCACAACGTGCGCGCGAAGCGGTCGTGCACGACCTCGCCCGGCGAATCGTCGTACATCTTGATCTCTTCGAGGACGACTTGCTGCTCGCGCGCAAGATCGTCGCCGTCGAAGAGCGCGTGCTGCAGCATGTCGGCAAGCACGTCGACCGCGCGCGGCAGATGGCGATCGACGACGTGCGCGTAGAAGCAGGTCGTCTCTTTGTCGGTCATCGCGTTGAGCTCGCCGCCCACCGCGTCCATCTCTTCGGCGATCGCCCGCGCCGTGCGGCGCGGCGTCCCTTTGAAGACCATGTGTTCGAGCAGGTGGGAGATGCCGCGCCGCTCGGCCGGCTCGGTCGCCGAACCGACGTCGCACCACAGGCCGATCGTGGCAGAGCGAACGTGCGTCATCGTCTCGGTCAGGACGCGCAGACCGTTGGGGAGCGTCGTAATGCGGATCATCCGCCCGCTCCCTTCGCCAAGGACGCTCGGAAGGCCGGGTCCCAGAAGACGCCCCGCCCATCGAGGAGGCGGGCCCGGACCGCGCCGCGTGTCGCGCGAGGCACCGTGATCGAGAAAACGGTCGCCGAGGTCGGCTTCGCGTAATCGCCGCTGACGACCAACCCATGCTGGGCATCCAGCGGTACGGTCGCCCAGGCGTCCAGCTCGTCCAGCTCCGGCGCCGCGGCAAACGCACCGTCGATCAGCGCCGCGATCTCGGCGTTCCAGGCCGGCAGGTCCAGCGGCCGGTGGAACTTCGTTCCGCTCACGACCAAGCCGCAGTCGACGTGGCGTCCCAAGCGCTCGCAGCGCACGCGCAGGAGCTGCGCCGACAGCGGACGAGCCAGCAGGGCCGCCGCGATGCGCCGTGCCGTCGCGACGTCGCCGCCCGCGCTGCGGGCAGTGACGCGCGGGTCGTCGGCCCGCGCGGCGAGCGGCGCGCAGGCGAGGACCGCCGCCGCGACGACCGCGAGCAGGCTAGTACGATTGCGCGAAATAGGCCTGGTACCGGGCGGGCTCACCGCAGGCGGTGCACCGATCGTGCAGCGCGGGCTCGCGCAAGTTGCGGGTCGATGCGCCCGTCGTTTCCTTCACGAACGCTTCGCATTCGGGCCGGCCGCACCACGGGATGTCGATCATCCCGGCGCGTTCCGCGCACAGGCGCAGGAACTCGTCGCGATCGGTCGTCGAGAACGTGTGCTCGGTGAGAAACGCCTTCGCCTGCGCGAACAAGTTCTGCTGAATCTGCTCGAGGATCTCCGGAATGCGCGCGACGACCTCACCGAGCGGAACCGCTTGCTTCTGCCCGTCTTCTTTCACCGCTTTGTCGCGGCGCACGAGCGTCGCGACGCCCGCTTCCAGATCGCGGTTGCCGATCTCCAGGCGAATCGGGACGCCGCGCATGTCCCACTCGTTGAACTTGTAGCCCGGCGACTGCCCCGGCCGGTCGTCGAGTTTCACGCGCAGTCCGGCCGCCTTGCACTCCGCAAAGAGCGCTCGGGCTTGCTCGAAAAGCGCGGTCGTGTCGCCGCGCGGAATCGGCACGATCACCACTTCGGTCGGCGCCATCTTCGGCGGGATGCGCAGCCCGCGGTCGTCGCCGTGCGTCATGATCAGCCCGCCGAGCATGCGCCACGACATCCCCCACGACGTCGTCCAGCAGTACTCTTCCGACTGGTCCTCGCTCAGATACTTGATGTCGTAGGCGCGCGCGAAGTTCTGACCGAGCTCGTGCGAGGTCGCGGACTGCAGGGCTTTGCCGTCCGGCATCAACGCCTCGATCGAGAACGTGTGGTTCGCGCCCGCGAACCGTTCCGAGGCGCTCTTCTCGCCTTTATAGACGGGAACGGCGCAGACGTCTTCGGCGACCTCGCGGTACACTTCGAGCATCCGCGCGACTTCTTCCGCCGCTTCCGCCTCGGTGGCGTGTGCGGTGTGGCCTTCCTGCCACAGGAACTCGGCCGTGCGCAGGAACGGGCGCGTGCGCTTCTCCCAGCGCATGACGTTCGCCCATTGGTTGATCAGGATGGGGAGATCGCGATACGACTGGATCCACTCGGCGTACATGACGCCGATGACGACCTCGGAGGTCGGCCGGATCGCCAGCCGCTCGGGGAGCTTTTCGGAGCCGCCTTCGGTCACCCAGAGGACTTCCGGGGCGAACCCCTCGACGTGCTCCGCTTCCTTGGTCAGCAGCGACTCGGGGATCAGCAGCGGAAAATAGGCGTTCTCGTGTCCGGTCTCTTTGAAGCGCCGGTCGAGCTCTGCTTGGAGACGCTCCCACAGCCCGTAGCCGAACGGCCGCAGCACGAGGCAGCCGCGCACGGGGGCCTGCGAAACGAGCTCGGCTCGATAGCAGACGGCGTTGTACCACTCGGAGAGGTCGTCGTTCTTCGTCGGGATGCGTTCCATGGCCAACCGGCCGGGGTTCGCGCAGGTGCAGACGCGTCCTCTCTGCGCGGCGGTGCTGGAACTCGGGGCAGCCGTTCGGGAAGGTCCTGCTTCCGCGGGT
The DNA here is from genome assembly GCA_028287545.1 of Vulcanimicrobiota bacterium. The sequence goes on from JAQBPL010000180.1 coordinate 9,431, forward strand.
CTCGTCCCGCGACACGCGAATCTTCCCGTATGCCGAAGCTGACGCGAATCTATACCCGGACCGGCGACGACGGGACGACGGGGCTCGTCGGCGGACAGCGCGTCAAGAAGAACGCGCTGCGCATCGAGGCGTATGGGACGGTCGACGAGCTC
>JAQBPL010000396.1 GCA_028287545.1 Vulcanimicrobiota bacterium
TCGAACAACGCGGTTTTTACGGGGCAAGGAACCTACGGATGCTCCACCGGGACCAACGGAACCACGCCGTTCTTCGTTCAGGAGACGAACGGCACGGCCGTCGCGATCATCGCCTCCGCTTCGAACAGCACGACGTTCTACGTTGTGTGCACCGGCTACTAAGGCGACTGGTACTTGCAACTCGACGGCGTCGTCGGGTGCGCAATCTGTGCCGCGAAGTCAGCCGCAATGACAGCATGCCCGCTTGGCAGCGGATGCACGTCGTACGGGTTTGCAAAGTTCGCGTCATCGTACATCGCCGGCTCGCACATCAGATCGACGAGCGTAGCGCCCGTGCCGATCAACGCCTGGCGCATCGCGTCCAGCGTGGTCACGTACGGGCTTCGCTCGATCATCGGTGCGGGAAGGGAGATCGGTCGCCACGCCGGGTCCGGAACACTAGCCGCGAAGATGCGCGCATTGGGAACCCGGGCGTGGATGCCGGCGACGATCGCGCGCACGTTCGTCGCGTACGCGCTCGCCGTGTCGGCGCCGATTTGCGCGGTGTTGCTGTAGTCGGGGGCCTGCTGTGTGCCCATCTCGTAGACGTCGTTCGTGCCGATGTAGAGCGTCACGATGGTCGTGTCGAGTGGGATCAGCGGCACCTCATCGGCGAGAACACCGCCGGACGTGCCGTAGGCCAGCGCGCCTTCGCGGTATGCGGCCGTTACCGGACCTGACGCTTCACCGGAGATGCCGAGGTCCGTCAAGGTCGCGCCGAGCAAACCGGCGAGGACGTGCGGATAAAGCGTGGCGTCGACGGTTGGGTCCGCATACGTCGCGGTGATGGAATCGCCCAGCGTCGTGAGATGTCGGGCAGTTGCGGTCGGACCGCCAGAGGTAGCCGATGCGGAAGTCGACGCAGCGATGGCCGGCAAAGCTGCACCGCCTCCGCCACCACCGCATGCTGCGAGCGAGATTGCAAAAAGCATCGTCGCGGCGCCCACGGCAGCACGCAGGCGAAAAAACGAGATCATATTCCGCACCTTGTCCGGCCTCTTTGCCGGGGCTGCGGTCATGTACTGCTGATTCACGAGCGGAGCGTAGCACCGCCGCAAAGTTCTAAGGGTAAGTCGCGCATTTATTTTCCGGAGGTGCTCACGGTATGACCGACGACACGTTTTTCGCCGGCACGTCGAGCGCGTCGCGGTGAATCGACTCCACGACTTCCTCGCGGCCTGGTGGCCCTATATCTCCGGTGGCGGCATCGCTTCATGGTGGGGCATCCGGCAAATACCTTGGGTCGCGCGGAAACTGAGACTCGGCGCATCGCACATTCAACTCGCGCGCGAGATCGCCGAACGCGAAGCCGAGGTTCGAGAGTCCGAACACACGAGAGCGACGCTGCGCGTGATGATCTCCGACCTCAATCTCTCATACGACCGCATGGAACACGATCTCAGCGAGGCGCGCAAGCAGATGCGCATCATGGAATCGATCCTCGAGATGCGCTCCGCGAACGAGTGGATTCTCTACCACGATCGCGACAAGGCGCTGACCTGGGGCCGCGGGCTCGCGGCGCAACTCGTCCAGCTCGGCAAAACCGTCACGGTCGAGCCGCAGATGGACGGCATCCCGGTCGGGGAGCCCGACGAGATCGCGATCGAGCGCTTCATGCGCCGCAAGAACGACAACGCGCCAACGCTTTCCGTCTAGGAGCGACCATGCCGCACACCAACCCCGCCGGGCTCTCGATCATCCGGAACGACGAGGGCGAGATCCTGTACGCCTACGACGACGAGAGCGGGCAGTATCCGCCGCCGCCGTTTATGCCCGGCATGACGCTCAAAGGCGTGCTGACGATCGGCGACGGCCACACCGGCCCCGACGTGCATCCCGGCCAGCGGATCACGCCGGCCGAGGCCGCGTCGCTGCTCGCCGCGGACCTTCACGGCTTCGAAGTCGCGGTCAACAACATGGTTGCGCACGACATCAATTCGAATCAGTTCTCGGCGCTCGTGTCGCTCGCGTACAACATTGGCAGCGGCGCGCTTCAGCGTTCGTCGTTGCTCGCCGCGCTCAACGCCGGCAACGTGAAGCAGGCCGCGGACGACTTCGGCCTCTACGTGCACGGCCCGAATGGCGAAGTGATGGCCGGCCTCGTGACGCGGCGCGCGCAAGAACGCGCGTTGTTCCTAGCATGACGGCGCGCTTCATCGGCAAGGACGTCGACTCGTTCGAGGCTCTTTCGTTGCCCGGCGACATCGCGATCGGGGCCGACAACTACCACCGCTGTCTCATGGTGAATTGCCCGATCTGTCATCGGCTGCACGTGGTCGACATCATGGGCTCGACGTATCCCAATCCTCGCTGGACTTGGGATGAAGCGACCCTCACCGCCTCGCCGAGCTACAAGCTGACGAGTGGGTGCGACGGCGCTATCTGTCACTGGAACCTCACGAACGGCGAGTTCATCATCCACGGTGATTCGACCGCGACGCCCGGAGCGCACGCATGAGACTCGCCGAACTCTCGCCGCAGTTCCTGCGCTACCAGGAAACGAT
>JAQBPL010000184.1 GCA_028287545.1 Vulcanimicrobiota bacterium
GCCCGACGTACGCTCCCAGGCGCAAGTTCTTCTCGACCGATAGATCGGGGAAGAGCTTGCGTCCCTCGGGGCATTGCGCGATGCCGAGCGCGACGATCGCGGCCGGCCGCAGACGACCGATCTCTCGGTTTTCGAAATGGATGTGTCCGGTCGACGGAAGCAGACCGCTGAGCGCGCCGAAGAGCGACGTCTTGCCCGAACCGTTCGCGCCGAGCAGCGTGACGCATTCACCCGGCTGGACGACGAGGTCGACGCCGTCGAGCGCTGGCGACGCGCTGCCGTAGCGGACGCCGAGGTTGCGAATCTCAAGCATGGGTGGCGGCTCCGAGATAGGCTTCGATCACCGCCGGATCGGCGCTGATCTCGGCCGGCGTTCCTTCGGCGATCTTCTTGCCGTGGTGCAGCACGACGATCGAGTCGGCGAGCCCCATCACCAGGCTCATCTTGTGCTCGACCAGGCAGATCGTGTAGCCTTCGCTCGCCATGTGGCGGATCAGTTCGGCGTGCTCGACGGTCTCTTCCGACGTCACGCCCGCGACGGGTTCGTCGAGCAGGATCAGTTTCGGCTTGGCCGCCACGGCGATCGCGATCGCGAGCCGCTTCTGCGCCTCCTGCGGAATCGAGCCGGCGATGCGGCCGGCGAGCGGCTCGATGCCCGCGAAGCGCAGTGCTTCGAAAGCGGCCTCGCGGGTCTCGGCTTCCTCGCGGCGCGCGCGCGGCGTGCGCAGCAGCGCGTCGAAGAGCGTGCTCTCGACGTGCATCCGGTAGCCCATCATCGCGTTGTCGAGCACGGTTTGGTGCTTGAACAAGCTGGTCGTCTGAAAGGTGCGAGCGATGCCGCGGCGCGCGATCGTGTGCATCGGCAGGTGCGTGATGTCGGTGCCTTCGAAGTGGAGCGCCCCGCTCGTCGCAGGATAGTAGCCCGAGATCAGGTTGAAGAGCGTCGACTTGCCGGCGCCGTTCGGACCGATGATCGCCTTGATGTGGCCTGCGGGTACGTCGAAGCTGACGTCGTCGACGGCGACGAGGCCGCCGAAGCGCTTCGTGACGTTGCGGACTTCGAGCAGCATTACGGGCGCACCCAGCGCGCGGTGAGCCGATGGAAGCCGCCGACGATCCCCATCGGGAAGAAGCGCACCAGCAGCACCAGCATCGGCCCGAAGATCAGGAAGCGGTACTGCTGCACGCCTTGCAGCTGCTGCGAGATCTCCACCAGCACCAGCGTGCCGACCAGCGGACCGGCGATCGTTCCGATGCCCCCGATCACCAGGAACAGCAATTGCTCGAAGGTGATGTCGAGGCCGGTCTGGTCGGGGCCGAGGTTGCCGTTGTACATCGCGAACATCCCGCCGGCGAGGCCGGCCAGAAACGTCGAGAGCATGAACGCGGTCAGCCGTACGCGCGCGACGTTCACGCCGGTCGCCCGAGCGAGATCCTCGTTGTCGGCGATCGCGACGAACGTGCGTCCGACCAGCGAGTTGCGCACCAGCACGCAGATCAGGATCGTCAACGCGAGCGCCGCCAGCACCAGATAATATTTCGGCACGTCGCCCTCGAAGGTCAGCGGCCCGATCGGCGGCGGCGGCGGGATGTTGACGATTCCGATGTTGCCGCCGGTGAGGTCTTGCCAGTTGGTGAAGACGATCGCGATCATCACGCCGACCGCCGCGGTGAAGATCGCGAAGTAGTTGCCCCGCGTTCGCAGGCTGATCATGCCGACGAGCGCGCCGAAGAGGACGCTGGCGACGCAGCCCGCCAGCAGCGCGGGCCAAAAGGGCCAGCCGGCTTTCGTCTGCAGCAGTGCGACGGCGTAGGCGCCGATCCCGAAGAATGCCGCGTGTCCGAGGTTCAGCAGTCCGGTGTAGCCGAGGATCACGTTGAGGCCGTACACGGCGATCGCGGTGATGTACGCGCTCGCGATGATCTGCAGATAGAACGATTTCGGCACGAGGAAGGGCAGCGCCACGGCGATCGCCGCGGCGAGGATCCAGAGGACGCGGCGCATCATGTTCCCTTAGCGAAGAGGCCGGTGGGCTTGAACGTCAAGATGAGTACGAGCACGCCGAACGCGATGGCGTCCTGGTAGTTGCTGGAGATGTACGTGCCGGCGAAACTCTCGGCGAACGCGAGAATGTACGCGCCGATGATCGCGCCGGGGACGCTGCCCATCCCGCCCAGCACGATGATCGCGAACGCCTTGAGGATCACGGTGAATCCCATCGACGGTGAGATCAGGCTGATCGAGGCGATCAACGTCGCGGCCGCGGCCGCCAGACCCGCCGAGATCGCGAACACCATCTTCGAGACGCGGTTGGTGTCGATGCCGACCAGCGCCGCGCCGGCGCGGTTCTGGGCGACCGCCTCGATCGTCGCGCCGGTGAGGGTCCGTTTGAGGAACCAGAACAGCGCGACCATCAGCACCGCCGCCGCGACGATGATGATGAGCTGCTGCTGCGTTGCCACCAAGCCGGCGAAGTGCACGACTTTGTCGTAAGGCGACGGAAACACGCGGTAGTCGCCGCCGAACCAGACCTGCGCCAGCGTCTGCAGGAAGAACAGCACGCCGACCGCCGCGATGATCGTGTTGACCTCCGGCGCGTTGCTCAAGGGACGGAAGACGAACCGTTCCAGCAGGATGCCGACCAGCGCCAGCACGACGATCGCCAGCAGCATCGACGGCCAATACCCGACGTGCGCGACCGTGACGCCGAAGAACGCGACGTACGCGCCGAGCATGTAGAGATGGCCGTGCGCGAAGTTCGGCACTTGCATCGTCCCATAGATCAGCGCGAGCCCGAGCGCGACCAGCGCGTACAGGCTCCCCACCACGAGTCCGTTGAGCAATTCTTGAAAGAAGAGATGCATGCACGCTCGTTTTCGAAAGAGATTTCTTACCTAACGACGCAACGCGAAGCGTTCCCTGCTGGGAATGCGCACGAGGACTGTCGTCGCGACGCGCGTCCCGTCGGCATAGATCGGTACCGACGCGCCGACCGAAACGTCGTGCGTCCCGACCATCACGGTCGTGCGGATCTGCCACGGCCGCGGGCTCTGCAGGTCGAGCTCGCAGCCGAGCCGCACCAGGTCGTCGCGCGACGCGCGCGGCGGGATGCGGTCCGGTTCCACGCCCAAACCCATGCGCGCGCCGGTCACCGTCGTCGCGTCCGTGAGCAGCACTTTGCCGGCCCAGCGCCGCCAATCGACGCGGCCGTCCGCCGTCCGCGCACCGGGCATCGTCGTCGGGAACGCGATGGCGAAGCCGTTCAGGTCGAACATCGCCGCCAGCAGCGTCCCGGGTTCGGCCATCGTCGCGTCGAGGAGCGGAACGACCGCGCCGTCGACCACATGGTCCCACGATGTGCAGTATTTGGGCGGCGTGAAGCCGTCGCGCGGCGCGTCGCGCAGGTCGAAGAACGGCGCGAGCCGCTCGACCAGCTCGCCGCGTAGCTCGCGATAGTCGGTCGCGAACATCGCTTCGGCGGTGATGCGGCCGGAAGCGATCAGCTCGCCCAGCGCGTCTTCGATCCGGGCGGAGAGCGCGCGCGTCGCTTCGCGATGCTCCTCCTCGTACAGACCGAGCGCGCGCGCTTCGGTAATGTGCAGGGCCACGTCGCCGATGCGGGCCAGCGCCATGCGCGCGGCTTCGACGGCGGGTTTCGAGGCGGAGTCGGCGATGTCGCGCGCCGCCGCGACGTCGCGCGCGACGGCGGCCAGCGAGCTCGTGACGCGCGACGCGGTCTCGCCGACTCCGGCCCCGCGCGCGGCGCTGTCGGCGATCGCGGAACCGGTCTCGGCGACCGTCGTGCGCGACGCGGCGGCGATGTCGCGCACCTCCGCCATCTCGCCGTCTTGGCGCCGGCTCTGCGCCTCGAGCTCCGTGCTGAGGTCGCTCAGGCCGAGGATCGTCTGCACGACGCCGCTCGTGTCGCGCTGGGCGGTCGCGGCAAGGCGTCCGATCTCGTCGGCGATGACGGTGAACGCGCGGCCGCGGTCGCCCGCGCGCGCCGCTTCGATCGCCGCGTTGATCGCGAGCAGGCCCGCGTCGTCGGAGACGTTGCCGATCTGCTCGAGCAGGCCGCGCGCTTCGTCGGTTCCGGCGTGCATCTGCGCGAGGCCGGCGAAGACCCGCGCGCCGAGCGCGTGCCCGGCGTCGACCGCGTCGAGCGCACGATCGAACGCGGTCAGCGCCGCGCTGCAGACGTCTTCCAGCGCGCGCAGATCGGCCGCGATCGCCTCCGAGGTTTCCGAGAGCGCGCGCGACGTCTCGACCGACTCTTTCAGCGCGGCGGTGAGCTGCGCGAGCTGCTCGTCGTACGCGCGCACGTCCCGGGCCAGCGCTTTCCAGAACACGCCGGTGCGCGCGGTGCCTTCCGCCGCGGCGCACAGTCCGGCGACGATCGTGCGTTCGTCGGCGGTCGCGGTGCGGAGCAGCGCCTGGACCGCGTCGACGAGCGCTGCATCGGCGTCGGGCGGCGCGTTCGTCGCGTGACCGTCGGCGACGTCGAGGATCCAGCCGGCAACCGCGTCGTCGCCGGGATCGGGCCGCGCGGGCGGCGCCAGCGCGGAGAACCCGTGATGCCGCGCGAGCGTTCCGGTCGCATCGTCGAGGCGCCGCGCGATCGTGCCGTGCGTGTCTTCGCGGCTGCGTTCGGCGATCGTTCCCGCCAGCTCGGCGAGCGTGCGCACCGCGCCGCCGATGTGCGGTAGGGCCGCCGCCTGTTCGCCGGCGATCGCCGCGACGCGCGCGACGCCGTCGCCGAACGCGCCCGCGTGCGCCGAAGCCGTCTCGAACTTGGCGCGCGCCGCGCGCACCTCGGCCAGCACGGCGTCCATTGTGTCGGCGGCGAGCACGATGTCGGCCGAAGCGGTGCCGAGCGAAGCCCCCGTGCTGGTGACGATGACGTTGATGTGTTCCGCCGCGTCGAGCGTCGCGGCGGAAAGCGCGCGCATGCGATCGGTGACGATGCCGAAGCCGCCGTCCACCGCGTGCGCGGCTTCGATCGCGGCGTTGACCGCGAGCACGCGCGCGCGCCGCCCCGACGACGCGATGCCGAGGACGCTCTCGGCGACGCTGCGCCAGCCGTCGTCCATTTTTGACATCACGCCCTGCTCGCCGCGAAAGGCTTCCCGCAGCATGCCCGTGCGGCGTTCGAGGACGTCCAGCGTTTCGATCGCGGTTTTCGTTACGGTCGGCAGCCGCTCGTAGAGCGCCGAAAGCTGCGAGGCGTGGTCGGCGACGGTCGCCGACGCCGGCTCGAGGACGCCCGCGGCGTGGCGGGCCGCCTCGACCGCCTGTGCCTGACGTTCGATCCCGGCGGTCGTCTGGTCGAGCGCCTCGCCGTCGATGCGCAGCCGCTCGCCGGCGCGTTGGACGAGCTCGGCCAGGTCGTGCAGCTCGCGGGCGAGGCGGCCGACGAGGTATGCGCCCGCCGCCTCACGCGCGTTGCGCGTCGCCGGCGGCACGGTCCAGCGTCGGGTTTCCGCGGTCTCGGCGAGCCATGCGACGGTGCCGTCGCTGCTCCGCGCCTGCAGGAGAGAGTGCATGAACCTCCGGCGACGGGTAATCCGACGTGGGCCTTTGTCGGTTCGCGCCGCCCCGTTCCGGTCCTCCGGGCGGCAAGGAAGGGGCGGTTCCGGCCGCGCAGTGGCGAGAATGGTCGCCTTGCTGGGTGCCTTCGGGCTCGGGTTCGTCGCCGGCTTGCGCACGTTTACGGCTCCAGCCGCGCTGGCGTTCTCGCGCGGGCCGATTTTGACGGTGATCGCCCTGCTGGCGGCGCTGTTCGAATACGTCATGGACACGCTGCCGAACACGCCGTCGCGGACCGACCCGCGCGGCGGTCTGATCCCGCGGATCGTGAGCGGCGGGTTCTGCGGCTGGGTCATCGCGGCGGCCTGGGGCGGCTCGGCGTTCGCCGGTGCCGTCGCCGGAATCGCCGGCTCGCTAATCGGGACCTACGGCGGCCACGCGGCCCGGCTGGCCGCGATCGCCCGGATTGGGGCGCTCCCCGCTGCCTTGGTCGAGGACGTGGTGGCCATCGGGCTGGCGGCCTTCATCGTCACCCGCTGAGCGGCGCCGGGGACCCTTCCCGCATCCGGAACGTCTCTTTGTCAAATTTCCAGGGACCGCCCTCGGCCGGAACGAAACCGCCGCCCCGGCGAGGACGAAAGTTTGTTCCGCCAAACGCATTTCGAGGGAGACGCGAGTGCCGCTGACATCCCGTGACGGCGTCGCCGTCCTCACGATCGACAACCCGCCGGTCAACGCGCTCGGACCGATAGCCATCGCACCGCTGATCGAAGCGCTCGCCGCGGCGGAAGCCGATCCGGCCGTGACGGCGGTCGTGCTGGTCGGCGCGCGCGACACGTTCAGTGGCGGCGCCGACATGAAGGGTTTCGGCGCGAACCCGCCGTTGCGCCCGCACATCCGCGACTTTATCGAACGGCTCGAAGCGTCGACGAAACCGATCGTCGCGGCGATCGACGGCAACGCGATGGGCGGCGGTCTCGAAGTCGCGCTCGCGTGTGATTACCGCGTCGCAACGCCGCGCGTCCGGCTCGCGCTGCCGGAAATCCAGCGCGGGCTGCTGCCCGGCGCGGGCGGCACGCAACGCCTTCCGCGGCTGATCGGCGTGGGTGAGGCCCTCGGCATCGTCCTCTCCGGCGAGCCGGTCGACGCGAAGCGCGCGCAAGCCGTGGGCTTGCTCGACGACGTCGCGGCCGGCGATCTGCTCGAAGCCGCGACAACCTTCGCGCGATCGCTCGCCGCAGGGAAGCGCCGGCGCACGAGCGAGATGACCGCGCAGCCCGACGATGCGGCGATCGACGCCGCGCGCAAACGCGCGCAGCCGATCGAGCGCGGCGGTCTGGCCGAACACCGCGCGATCGAATGCGTCGCGGAAGCCGCGACGCTGCCGTTCGACGAGGGCAACCGGCGCGAGCGCGAACGCTTCATCGAGCTGGTCGGCTCGGAGCAGGCGAAAGCGCGCATCCACATCTTCTTCGCCGAGCGCGAAGCCGCGAAGCTGCCCGACGGCAGCGCGCCGCCGCCGTTCGCCGTGCGCACCGCCGCGATCATCGGCAGCGGCACGATGGGTTCGGGGATCGCGATGGCGTGCGCGAACGCCGGGATCGCGGTGACGCTGATCGATTTGCAGTCCGCGCTGCTCGACCGCGCGCGCGGGATCATCGCCGGCAACTACGCGGCGACGATGAAGAAGGGCCGGCTGACCGAAGCGCAGATGAACGAGCGGCTCGCCCGCATCACGTACGAGACGTCGCTCGAAGCCGCCGCCGGTTCCGACCTGATCATCGAGGCGGTGTTCGAAGAGATGGGCGTCAAGCAGGACGTCTTCCGTGAGCTCGACCGTATCGCCAAACCGGGTGCGATGCTCGCGACCAACACCTCGACGCTCGACGTCGATGCGATCGCCGCCGTCACGTCGCGGCCGCAGGACGTCGTCGGCCTGCATTTCTTCAGCCCCGCCAACGTGATGCGGCTGCTCGAGATCGTGCGCGGCGCGC
>JAQBPL010000185.1 GCA_028287545.1 Vulcanimicrobiota bacterium
TCGATCCTGCAGACGATGACGCGGTCGGTGAACACGCTCGCCACCGTCGTGATCACGCTCGTCGCGCTGATGGCGTTCGGCGGCGCGTCGCTGCAGAATTTCGCCTTCGCGCTGCTGGTCGGCATCGTCTCGGGCGGCTACCACTCGATCTTCTACTCGGCACCGCTCGTCGCGGTGCTGCAGAAGCGCGCCAAGAACCGCCGCGTGTTCCGCGGCTCGTCGCTCGAACAGCCGAAGACCGTCGCGCAAGCGCGCGCGCAGAATTCGGCCGCCGCGCAGCGCGACCGCGAGGAGATCGCCGCCCTGCGCCGCGCGCGCCGCGAACGCGATCGCGACGGGGCGACCCGCCGCACCACGCAGCCGCCGCGCTACAAGCGCACGCGCCAAGAGCAGATCGACTTCGAGAAGCTCGAGAACCGCAACTTCGGCGTCCCCGAACGCCCGAAGACGGATCCCGCGCAGCCCGTCGACGAGCACGACCACGAAGGCTTGGACTACGAGCACGATCGCGAGATCGTCGACCCGCTCGACGCGCAGGCGATGGGCCTGCACGACGAGGCGAACGCCCTCGGCCACGAAGAGATCACCCTGAACCTCGGCGACGACGAGCACGCCGTTCCGGCCGCGCCGAACGCCCCCGAGACCAAACCCAAGCCCTAAGGTGGCAGACGGTGTGAGGCGCCCCAAGCGCCTCCCTCCGCCCACCCCCTCGGAAGCCGCCTTCGCGCAGCTGGTCCGCGACTTCGGAACGGTCCGTCACGCGCCGGAGGGGGCCCTTCGACAAGCTCAGGGTGACAGAGCGGCAGCTCAGGGTGGCGGCCGTCACCCCGAGCTTGTCGAGGGGCCCCCGTCGACGCAGGCCGGCGCGTTTCTCGCGGCGTTGTACGAGAAGGCCGGCGAGTTTCTCTCGCGCGATCCGTATGCGACGATCGGCGACGCGACGGGCTTCAACACCAAGGTGGTCGGCGTCAGCTTCGAGGGACGTCAGGACACCGTCGCAGCGCTGCGCATCGGTGAAACCGTCGAGCTCCGGCGCGACGCCGCCAACGCGTTCGACGCGAGCGCCATCGGCGTATGGTACGGCTCCCTGCAGCTCGGTTTCCTGAAACGGCCGATCGCGGCGCGCCTGGCGCCCAACGTCGACGCCGGCGAACGCTACACTGCCGAAGTCACTGCGATCACCGGCGGCGGAACGCGTTCGTTCGGCATCAACATCTACGTCACGCGCGAGCGCGCCGCGGCGTCACGCGCAGGCCGGGATCGTGCCGGGGCCGGACGCGACGACGTGCTGCGCGCGCTGATCGGCGAGCGTCCGCTGCGCGACGCGCAGCGCGCGGTGCTCGAACGCCTCGACGCCAGAGGGAACGTGCTCGCGGTGCTCGGCACGGGCCGCGGCAAATCGCTCTGCTTTCAATATCCCGCCGCGGTGCGCGCGCTCGAGCGCGGCGAGAAGACCGTCGTGCTGTACCCGCTGCGCGCGCTCGCGAACGACCAATACGACGCGCTGATGCGCCGGCTCGAGCCGCTCGGGCTGCGCATCCATCGGGCCAACGGCGCGATCGACGCCGGCGAGCGCGCCGCGCTCAACGAAGCGCTCGAGACCGGCGCGTGGGACCTGATCTGTGCGACGCCGGAGTTCGTGCAGTTCCACCTCGACCGCTTCCGGTCGCTCGTCTCGCAGCCGTCGCTGATCGTCGTCGACGAGGCGCACCACATCTCGGAGTCGACGCATCGCGCCGCGTACCAACGGCTGGGGTCCGCGATCGCCGCGCTCGGCGCGCCGCAGGTTCTCGCGCTCACCGCGACGGCCGGCGACGAAGCGTTCGCCAAGATTCGCGAGGCGCTGCGGATCGACGCGTGGGTGATCGACCCGACCGTGCGCGACAACCTGCACGTCGTCGACGCGCGCGGTACGGCCGACAAGGTCGCCTACATCGAGCGGTTCGCGCGCGACGGCGAGAAGGCGATCGTCTACTGCAACTCGCGCACTGAAGCGACGAAGACGGCGGAGAAGCTGCGCCGCCAGCTCGGCGACGTGGTCGCGTTCTATCACGCCGGCGTCGCGAGCGCCGAACGCGCGCAGGTCGAGTCGTATTTTCGCGAAGGCGTCATCCGCGTCGTCGTGGCGACGTCGGCGTTCGGCGAGGGGATCGATCTCCCCGACGTGCGCCACGTGTTCCTGTACCACCTGAACTTCGACTTCACCGAGTTCAACCAGCAGTCGGGCCGCGCCGGGCGCGACGGCGACGACGCGTCGATCCACCTGCTCTTCGGCGAAAAGGACCGCCGCATCAACGACTACATCATCGACCGCGCCGCACCGCGCCTGGAGACCTTGCGCACCTTGTATGCGGCGATGAAGCGCATGACGTCGGACGGTACGCTGCGCTCGACCTACGTCGACATCGCGGCGACGCTCGACCTCGACCGCGTCGATCAGTCGACGATCTCGACCGCCGTGCGCATCTTCGCCGACGCCGGGTTGGTGGAAACCGGCGACGACGACGACGGCCGCTTCGTGCGCTTCCTCCCCGTCGACGGCAAGGTCGACCTGACCGCGACGGAACGGTTCGTCGAAGGCGAGGCGGAACGCGACGCCTTCGCGCGCTTCAGCGCGGTCGTGCTCGCGGCGCGCCCCGAAGTGCTCGAAGCGCTGATCGACCGGCCGATCTATCCCAGCGGCGTCCCGCTGCTGCGATAAACGCGGCCGCTTACGCGCCGCACCCGAAGCGCCGGCCGTTCACGATGACGTACCCGTTCGCCGCGCCGCGGTGCGTCGCGCAATGCACGTCGTGGATTCCGGCGACGAACGGCCGCTGGCGCGCCGTCGTATGAAAGTACTGGCCCAGCGCAACGACCGTCGCACCGCGCGGCGCGGTGACCCGGCCGTCGAGGTCGTCGTTGGTGACGACCTCGATCAGCGCCGAGCCGTCCCCCGGGAGCGGCGCGCGCACCGGAATGAGCTGGTGCCCGCCGTGCCGTCCGGCGCGCTGTGGCCGCGACGGACCGATGGTGACGCCGCAGACCGTGATGCCGTCGACCGGCCCGCGATCGCGCCGCGCGAGAAGATCGGCAAGCTGCCGGTTGACCTCGGGCGAGCAGGTCTGCGGCGCCTGCGCGCCCGCCGGCCAACCGGCTCCGACCGTGAGCGCGATGAGCCAGGCTGCGAGTGCGAGCGGAAGAAAGCGCATCGGGCGTGCTCCGGAGGCGACGAGGGTGGTGTGGGAGGTTACGGCCAAGAGCCGCTTCGATGCGCGTCTCTCCCGTGCTTCTCGTCTTCGCGGCGGCCGCCGTGTCGCTGTCGTCATGCGCCGGCGCGACGCGCGGCGACGCTCCGCGGCAAAATCTGCCGGCGCCGTCGCATCCGGACATGAGCCCGTTCGTCGAACGGTACTACGGGCAGATCGAGAGCGCGCACTGGACGATCGCGTACGCGATGCTCTCGGAGCGGTATCGCGCGGCACACGACCGATCATCTTTCGAGACGTCGTACCGAGGCACGAGCAACGCCGACATCAGCGCGCGTCAGCTCGGCGATCGTCGCGAGGCCGTGCGCTTGACGATTCCGGCAACCGCGGGCGCGCCGGCGCGCAGCATTCGCGAGACGCTGACCTTCGCGTGGGACGGCGAAGGATGGACGGTCGACGACATCGCGCGCACGCCGTGAGCGGCTAGGAGCCCAGCGGAACGGACTCCATCGCGGCGAGCGTGCGTGCCGCGCAGGCCCGCCACGTCATCGTCTGGGCGCGAACACGGCCGCGCGCCCGTTGTTCCGCCGCGGCGGCCGGCGCGACGATCAAAGCGCGCAGCGCATCGGCCCAACCGTCGACGTCCTCGGGCGCGACGTAGCGCGCCGCGTCCCCGCCGGCTTCGGGGATCGCGGCTGCCGGCGACGCGATCACCGGCGCGCCGTAACTCATCGCCTCGAGTACCGGCAGTCCGAAACCTTCGTAACGGGACGGGTACGCGAACGCGGCGCAGCCGCGGTAGAGCGCCGCGAGCGTCGCGTCGTCGACGTGGCCGAGCAGCGTGGTTTCCGGCGGCAGCGCTGCGTCCGGCCGGATGCGGCCGACGGCGACGAGCCGGCACGCGACCCCGCCGGCGCGCACGCGCTCGACAGCGCGGGCGAGCATCGGCAGTCCCTTGCGCTCTTCGGCTTCGCCGACGAACAGCACGAACGGTTCGAGTGCGGCGACGTCGAGCGTGACGGGAAGAGGCGCGCGCGGTGGCGCGACGCCCAGCGGGACCGCGTCGATCCGCTCGCTCGGAAACGGAAGAACCCGCGCCAACTCAGACGCCGCGTGATGCGAATCGGTGATGATGCGCGCGCAGCGAAGGGCGGCTTCGCGGAACGGCGCGCGCGCGGCGTCGTCGTAGCCCGGGAGGACGAACGGCGAGGCGTCGTGGAGCGTCGCAATCGCTGGAACGGCGAACCGGTTCCAGCTCACGCCGTTGAACGGGAACCAGAGCAGATCCAGACCCGCGGCGTCGACGGCGCGCCGGGAAATCACCGGCAAGCGCAGGCCGTCGGCTGCCGCGCGATAGCGATTGCGCGCGAACAGCGCGGGCCACTCGGGGATGACGAGCGTGCACGCGATGCGATCGTTGAAGTCGTGCGCGAACGCGTCGAGCAGCGCGCGGAGATAGCGTCCGATCCCGCGCCGGTCGTGCGGCAGGTTCCAGGCGTCGACGCCGACGCGAATCATCGGCCCGTTCGCGGAGCCGGTCCGCCGCGCAGCGCGCGCGCGATCTCCGGCGTGATCGCGACGGTCTGCGGGTCGGGGACGCCGTAGACGAGCGTGCGTGCGAGCTCCCGCACCCGGTGGCCCGCGTAGACGTCCGGGAGCCGGCGTACGATCTCGCGCCGCGCGCGCGGTCCGCGCGAGGCAAACGCATTGGGGTCGGCGCGCACCGCGGCGACGGCGTCGGCAACGGCGTCGGCGCCCTCCGCGCCGACGAACGCGTCGTTCGGTACATATTCCAGAAACGGCGCGTCCGCGGGAGCGACGACGAGCCTACCGGCGGCGAGCGCCTCGCCGCCGAGCAGTCCCCAGGCGTCGCCGGCGCTCGCGAAGACGACCGTGCGGGCGCTGCGCACCGCGTCACGCGCGCCCTCGTCCGCCGCATCCGCGTCGATGACGAGCGTGCGCGCCGGAGCCGCGGCGCGCTCGATCGCCTGGAGACGCGCGGGCGGCACGTCGCAGGTGGTGACGACGACGACCCGGTCGAGACGCGCCGGCGGCTCCACGCCGGCGAAACCGAGGTGAACGATCGCGATGCGGCGCGGATCGACGCCGGCCTCGATCGCGAACCCCCTCGCTCGCTGCGACGGCACCCAGACGGGACCGTCGCCGGGCGCGTGCTGCGCGCGTGCGTCCGCGACATCGCGCGGAGCGATCCAGGTCACCTCGCGCGGGCCGCCGGCGGCGTACGCGATGCGCACGAGCGCGCGCCGGTCGAGCGCCGCGGCGACCGCGGCGTACCCGCGAGCGAACGGACTCCGGCCGAACGTCGCGCGCGCGCCGGCATAGCGCCGCAGCGTTTCGGCGACGTGATCGCGCACGAGCCCGTCGATCGGCGCACGGTTTTTCCACCCGACGAGCAGACACGGCGGATCCGGGAACACGAAGCGCGGGATCACGTCGAAATAGGACCCCCAGCGGTGCGCGAACGCGCCGCGATTGGCTTCTTCGTCATGCGCGCGGCCGCGCGAGGCGCCTTCAAGATGGACGATCGCGGCCTCGGGGACATACCGCACGCGCCAGCCGGCCGACCACAGCTTCATTCCCAGATCGACGTCTTCGAAGCCGTTTCGATAGACCTCGTCGAAGCCGCCGGCCGCGACGAACGCCTCGCGCCGCACCAGAAGCGCCGCGCCGGTAAGTGCGATGTAGTCGCCCGGAACGTTGACTTGCGGTGCGTCGCCGTCGAGGCAGATGAATGCGCGCGCGCCCTCGCCCGTCGAGGCCGCGACCGTACCGCCCGCGGATTGCACCGTTCCATCGGCATAGAGCAGTCGCGGCCCGACGGCGCCGATCGTCGCGTCGGCGCTAAGCTCCTGCGCGAGCCGCGCGATGGCGCCCGATGGAACCAGCGTGTCGTTGTTGAGAAACAACACCGCATCTGCGTTCGCGCGGCGCGCACCCGCGTTGCAGGCGGCAGAGAACCCGACGTTGTGCTCGAGGAGCACGGGTACGACGTCGTCGCGTCCGCGCAGCCGCGCAGCGGTGTCGTCGGGCGACGCGTCGTCGACCACGATCACCGTGCGCACGCACGCGTCCCGTGAGCGCAACGTCTCGAGGCAGCGTTCCGTCAAGTCCCAGTGTCCGTGGACGGGTACGACGACGTCGACCGCGATCACGAAACGGACGAGTTGACCGGCCGTGCCACGAGAAGAAACTGGATCGTGCGCAAATCGTCGTAGCGCTCGGCGTCGATCGAACGCAGCACGACGCGGCGACCGGTAACCCGGCCGGCGACGTGCGGCGGCAGCATGAGGCCGAGCACGCGGTGACGGGTGAGGTCGTCGACGCGGCCGTCGGTCGTGCGCTCCCAGCGGTCGATCCGGTAGCCGGCGCCGGCGAACATCTCCGCGATCGACGCCCGAGTGAAGAAGCGCAGATGGGTAACGTCGAGCAGCCCTTCATCGGCGTACGGGAATCGGCCGGCGGCCAACTCCTCCATCAACCAGAGGTTCGCGACGTTGGGGATCGACGAGACGATCGTCGCGGCGGGAAAAGCGGTGCGCATGCGCGCGAGCGTCGCCCACGGATCGACGAGATGCTCCAGCACGTCGGCGAGCAGAATCGTATCGATCAGGTCGGGTCGAGCGGATGCGAGGTCGAGCGATTCGATCGAACCTTCGAGGACGAGGTCCAGGCGTTCGCGCGCTCGCCGGGCGGCATCCGGCACGTACTCGACGCCGACCGTATACGTCGTCGGCCAGCGGCTCTTGGCGAGCGCGGCGGTCGCTCCCGATCCGCAGCCGACGTCGAGCAGTCCGCGCGGCGGGGCCGGAACGAGGTCGAGCAGTTCGACGCGCGCGTGCTCGTAGTAGTCGCTCGGTGGACGCAAATCAGGCACCTGCCGCCTCGCCCAGGACACGAGGGGTGAAGAAGATCGAATCGACTGGCTGGCGCGTCACCACGATGCGGGGGAGTCCACGTTGAGCCCGTCCTCGACCTCCTTGGCGGTCGCCGCTCTCTCGACGGAAGACGGTCAGTGCGATGCGCCCCACCCGGTATGCCGATCCCGGCTCCACGCGCAGCGCCATGACGGCCGGGCCCGAGACGTCGCGGAAAAGCGATTCGAGCTCAGCCGCGTCGGCCGGCGCCGGCGCGACCACGATGCCGTCGTCCGCCGTCGCCGGTACGATACTCCGGCGCAGCGTACGGCCGTCCTGTGAGATCAACGTGAGCTGCGGCAAACCGACGCGCCCGACGACGCTCGCCCAGCGGCCGCGCGCGGTGAGATCGAACGCGATGCGGGCGACCGCGAACTCGCCGCGCCCTAGCGGCGGCAGCCGAATCGTTCCCCCTTCAACGACCGCGTCGACGGTTCGGACGGCGCGGCACGAATCGTCCGGCAGGCGTTCGAGCAGCGTGAAACGGCGGCCGTCCGCGGCCGTTACCGCACCGGCGAACGCGTACCGGCAGAGGAGGGCGCGGAACGTCGCGGGCGCCTCCGAGGGAACGTACCGGCCGTCGACCGGAGCGAACCGGAAAAGGATCGTATCGGCGCCGTGCGCGCGCAGAGCGGCTTCGTCGAGCGAATCGAGCGGCGGAGTGTACGCGAAGCCGAGTTGGAACATCGGCAGGGGAGCGTAGCGCAGCTGCGTCTCGGCCGCCGTCGCGACGTCGATCGGAAGGGCGTCGATCGAACCGCGCGCGGGCAGCAGCGAGGCGGGGACGCGCGCCGCCGCGAGCGGCGGCCCAACCCCGCGGTGGTGCACCGCGTACAGCGTGTAGAGGTGAACCAGCGAGAGGACGCCGGCGGCGAACGCTGCGCCGAACACGAGCCGGCCGCGCGACGCGGCGACCGCGCACCCGCACAGCACCGCGACGGTCGCAAAGAGCGGCGCGGTGTGTTCGATGTCTTCGCGGATCGTGGCATGTTTCCAGCCGAGGACGGCGATGACGCCGACGATCGCGGCCGTGCGCGGCCGCCCGTCACGTGCGCACAGCGCGGCGACGACGATTGCCGCGATCACGGCAGCGAGCGTCGCGCGCTCCTCGCCCGGCGTTCCGGCCAGCGCCATCGCGAACGCATATCCGCGCGTGACCTCGGTGGAGAACGCAAGGTAGGAGCCGAGCGCTCCGGCCGCGATCGTTTCGCGCAGCGCGAAGGCATTGCTCAGCACGAGCGCGACGCCGAAGGCTGCTGCCGCACCAAGTGCGCCGCGCCGGTCGACGAACGCGTGCAGCAGAAGTGCGACGACCGCGGCGCACGCGATGTCCGCGAACGCGACGATGTTCATCCCGAGCGCGAGGCCGGCGCAGATGCCGGCTCCGGCATACGCAAGCGTCGCCCACCGTGCGCGCGGGGTCGCTGCAACCAGGAGCGCTACGGCGGTGAACACGAGCTCGTAGGCCGGCTCGAGCGCGAGATCCGCCGGCGCGCGGGCGGCGGCGAAGGCCGAGGCAACGAGCGCGAACGCGACTGCTGCGCGCACCGGCGAGCGCGAGCGAGACGCCAGCAACGCGGTCGCGACGCCGGCCGCGGCGGCGATCGCACCGAGCGCGATCCGCAGCGCGAGTGCATGCTGCGGCACGTCGAGTCGTCCCGAGAGCCAGCCTAACGGGCCGTACGTGAAGACGATGTCGCGGCCGAAGACGAGGTGTCGTCCCTGCGCGATCGCGAGCAGGTAGCGCCACGATCCGTCGAGCCCGCTATCGGCTTGGAGCGGCACCGGGAGCGCCAGCGCCGCCGTGACCGCGGCGATCAAAACGTACGCGGGCCATGCGGCCCTCACGACAGCGCGGAAACCTCGCGCAGCACACCCAGTGTCTGTGCGGTGCACCGTTCCCAGGAGAACTCAGCCGCGCGCATCGGACCGCGTGCCGCCAGGACGGCGCGAGCGGCTTCGTCCGCGCTCAGCGCTCGCAGCGCCGCGGCCCACGCGGCCGGGTCGTGCGAGTCGTCGACCCATGCCGCGGCCTCGCCGCCGACTTCCGGCAGCGCGCCGGCCCGCGCGGCGAGGACGGGTGCACCGCACGCCATCGCCTCGAGCAACGGAAAACCGAACCCTTCGTAATAGGACGGCACCGCGACGAGCAGAGCACCACGGTACAGCGCGTGGAGCGTCGCGTCGTCGCGCGCGTCGACGACCACGCCGCCGCGCGGCAGCGCCGCCGGCGGCCGGGTGAACGCGAGCGCGACCTCGCCGTCCGGAAAGGCCCGCTCGAACCCGGCGATCAGCGTCGCCGTGTTCTTGCGTTCGTCGTGCGCGCCGACGTGCAGCACGTACGGGCGCCCGCGCAGAGGGAGCGGAACCTCACCCGCCGGCGCGGTCGAGAACGCCGAGTCGACGGCGAGCGGCGTCACCACGATGCGCGCCGCCTCGACGCCCATCCAGCGCCGCACCTCGCTCGCGGTGAAGGCCGACTGCACGAGGATGCGGCGCGCGGTGCGCGCCGTCGTCAGAAACGGCGTCTGTTCGGTCGCGCGCTTGCGCGCCTCCGCGGCGGGATAGGCGAACGGTGCCGCATCGTGGACCGTCGCGACCGACGGCAGCTCGGTGCGCAGGAACGTCCCGTTCCACGGAAACCACACCACGTCCGCATCGCGCGGGATGCTGCGGCGCACGTCGACGTCGGGCGTCCCGAGCAGCCGCGCGATCTCGGCGCGCTTCGGAAAGAGATCGCGGACGACGAGGCTGAACGCGAACCCGGGATCGCGCAGCGCGCGTGAGAGAACCGCGCGCGCGTACCGCCCGATCCCGCGATCGTCGCGGGTCAGGTTGTGCGCATCGACCGCGACGCGCACGACGCTCAGCCGTTTTTCGGACACGGGTGCAGGATCGTGAAGCCGCCCGCATCGGTGTGCGCGAGAATGTACTGGATCACCGAGGGGTATCCCGAGGTGTCGGTCCCGGGCGGCGGGAGCTGCGCCGGAACGCCGGAATCGGGCCGGCCGGCCCGCGCGTCTTCATCGGCCTTGCGCAAGTTCGTACTCGACCACGGATCGTTGACCTCGCCGTTGGGATAGACCCAGGGATACGGGAACCGCTCCTGCTCGGTGTGACCGTCGGGATACGTCACGGTGGCGATCACCGTCTCGGTGGCCGTCCCGTTGTTGTAGCGCGGCGCGTCACGCGGCGTGAACACCACGAACCCGCAGGGGGTGTTCGCGTTGACGGCGCCGTTGCCGTTGCCCGCGTTTCCGCTCCCGTTCCCGTTCAGCCCGCCGCCGGCCCCCGGCGCGTTCCCACTCCCCTGCCCGCTCGACGTTCCGGTCCCGGAACCCGCGGCCTTCGGGTTCGAATACGTGCCGTGCGTCGCTTTCGCGATCGCGCGATGCGCGCCGCCGCCGCGATGCTTCGCGGGCCGGCCCTTCGCGCGGCCCGCGATCTGCGGGGCGGGCGCGGCGGTCGCGTGCGGCGGCGGCGTGATGTGCGGCGGCGGCGTCGGAGGCTGCGTTGGCGTCGGGGTGGGAGTCGGTTTGGGCGTCGGCCGCGGTGTCGGAGGAGGCTTCTCGAAGACGATCTTGGTCGTGACGGCGACTTCTTCGGTGTTGCTCGCCCGCGTCGGGAGGTGCAGCAAACTCAGCGCGACTTCGTGAATCGCGATCGCGAGCGCGATTGCGACGATCGCGCGGGTGCGCGGGCGCTGAAAATCGATCACCATCGAAGTGCTTCGCCGCGAAGAAAAGGCCACCCCGGGCGGGGTGGCCTCATCAATTCTCCCGCGGGATCAGTTCGGGTAATACCCGTGCTTGCGGTAGAAGTACTGGCGGTACGCCGCTTGCCGGCGTGCCTGCGCGCGCTGTTCTGCGCGCTTCTGTCGCACTTTGTGGTTGTAGTTCGTGATCAGCACGGCCGCCGCCGCACCGCCGATCAGGATGTTGCGGGTGCTGGCCGCCCCGTCGGCCAGCGCGGGAGCGATCGCCCCGAAGGTCATCGTGGCGGCGAGCGCCCCGGCTGTCAGCAGTTTCTTCATCGTAACCTCAGTGTTCCCCAAGTGGGCATGAATACACGGAGTAAAACGCGCGCCGGGCCGGCTGGGGTTCCGCTGAGAGGCGCAGGCTCCGTCACACTCGGCGCGAACCGGGCAAGCGGTGACCGCGCAGATCCAATCGCTCATCCGGGCCATCCCCGATTTCCCCATCCCGGGGATCCTTTTCCGCGACATCACCCCGCTGCTCAGCGACCGGGACGGTTTTCGCGCCACGATCGACCTCTTCGTCGACCGCTTCCGTGACGAGCGGGTGGACGCTGTGGTCGGGATCGAGGCGCGCGGCTACATGATCGGCGCTCCCGTCGCGTACCAGCTCGGCGCCGGCTTCGTCCCGGTCCGCAAGCCGGGCAAGCTCCCGGGCGAGAAGTTCAGCGAAGAGTACGCCCTCGAGTACGGCACGAACACGCTCGAGATCCACGCCGACGCCGTGGGGCACGGCAAACGGGTCCTCGTCGTCGACGACCTGCTGGCAACCGGCGGCACGATCGCCGCGACCCTGCGGCTCCTAGAGAAACTGGGCGCCGAAGTCGTCGGAGTCGCAGTCCTGATCGAGCTGGCGGCCCTCAAGGGCCGGGAAGCGATCGGCGGCGCGGACGTGACCTCGTTCATCACGTACTGATCGTTCGGGAGTTTCCTGAAGCCTTTGCATCTTGGGCCTGGTCCTTAGTAGACTAGGGCTTATATCCCGATGACGGTTTCTGATCTCGTTACTAAAGTACAGCAGTACGACCCCTCACTGGAGGGGGCGTGGCTCGAACGCGTGTACGAGGTCGCCGACCGGGCCCACGAGGGGCAGCGCCGGGCGTCCGGCGAGTCGTACATCGCGCACCCGCTGGCGGTGGCGGACATCCTGGCCGACCTGGAGATGGACAGCGCCACGATCGCCGCGGCGCTGCTGCACGACGTGGTCGAGGATACCGTCCTCACCAACGAAGAGGTCGCCGACCAGTTCGGCGCCGAGATCGCGACGCTCGTCGACGGCGTCACCAAGCTGACGCGCATCCCGTACCAATCGAAGGAAGACGCCCAGGTCGAGAACCTGCGCAAGATGTTCCTGGCGATGGCGCGCGACATCCGGGTCATCATCATCAAGCTCGCCGACCGGCTGCACAACATGCGCACGCTCGCGAGCCTGCCGCCGGCCAAGCAGCAGGCGATCGCGCGCGAGACGATCGAGATCTACGCGCCGATCGCGCACCGCCTCGGGATCTGGCGCGTGAAGTGGGATCTCGAAGACTTGGCGCTGCGCTATCTCGATCCCGATTCGTATCGTGAGATCGCCGAGCGGGTCGCCAAGAAGCGCGCCGAGCGCGAGGACGCCGTCGCGCGGGTGATCGAAGACCTCAAGGCCGATTTCGAGAAGGTCGGCCTCAAAGCCGACACCACCGGCCGGCCGAAGCACTTCTATTCGATCCACAAGAAGATGCTCAAGGGTCGCGAGTTCTCGACCATCTACGATCTCACCGCGGTGCGCGTGATCGTCGACTCGGTCAAAGACTGTTACGGTGCGCTGGGCGTCGTGCACGCGATGTGGAAGCCGCTCCCCGGGCGGTTCAAAGACTACATCGCGATGCCCAAGCCCAACATGTACCAATCGCTGCACACGACCGTCGTCGGTCCGGGCGGCGACCCGCTCGAAGTGCAGATCCGCACCTGGGAGATGCACCGCACGAGCGAGTACGGCATCGCCGCGCACTGGCGCTACAAAGAGGGCGGCAAGCAGGACGACCACGAGCAGAAGCTGACCTGGCTGCGCTCGCTGCTGGAGTGGCAGAACGACATGCGCGACTCGCGCATGT
>JAQBPL010000017.1 GCA_028287545.1 Vulcanimicrobiota bacterium
CGTCCATGCCGGTGAAAAACGCGGTCTCGGTTTGGCCCGGGCAGAGCGCGACGACGCGAACTCCATGCGGGCGCACTTCTTCCGCCAGCGCTTCGCTGAACGAGAGCAGGAACGCTTTGGTCGCGCCATACGTCGCCATGTACGGCACCGGCTGGAACGACGCGGTCGATCCGACGTTGACGATCGCACCGCGGCCGCGCTCGAGCATCGCCGGCAGCAGCGCGCGCGTCAGCACGACCGGTGCGACGACGTTGACGAAGACCTCGTCGCGTTCGCGCGCGGCGTCGAGCGTGGCGAATTCCCCGTACGTGCCGAAGCCCGCATTGTTGACGAGCGTCCCGACCGCGATTCCGCGCGCCGCCAACTCGGCGACGATGCCGTCACTCGCGTCGGGGTGCGAGAGGTCCGCCGGAACGACGTCGACGCGCACGTTGTGACGAGCAGCGAGTTCGGCCGCGAGCGCTTCCAATTTTCCGGCCGAACGCGCGACCAGCACGAGGTCGTCGCCGCGGGCCGCCAGGACGCGAGCGAAGGCTTCACCGATCCCAGACGACGCGCCGGTAATCAGGGTGCGTTCCTTGTCCATGGCCCGACTATACTGAACATCGTTCATTTTTGTCAATGTGGTTCAGAAAACCATTGACAGTCAGCTTTCGACGCGATAGCATCCCGCCCATGGGAGTTGCCGAGCGGAAGGAGCGTCAGCGGGCGGAGCTGCGAGAGCAGATCCTGGCCGCCGCGCGCCGGATTGTGCTTGACGAGGGGTTCGATGCCCTGACCATGCGCAAGATCGGCGATGCGATCGAGTACTCGCCGGCGACGATCTACCTCTACTTCGAGAACCGCGAGGCGATCGGCCGCCAGCTCTGCGCGGAGTCGTTCGAACACCTCATCACGTATATGGCGCCGACTGCCCAGATCGCGGACTCGTACGAACGCCTGCGGGGGATCGGCCGCTCGTACACGCGCTTCGGGTTCGAAAATCCCGAAGAATACCGGCTGCTGTTCATGACGGACTCGGCCTTCTTGGAGACGTTGTTTCCGCTCGGAAAAGCGTCGGATGACGAAGATGCCGGTGAGCGCGCCTTCCAGTTCGTGGTCGACGCGTTTCGCGCGGCGCAAGCGGCCGGCGCCATCCGGCCGGACCGCGACCCCGTCGTTCTGGGCGAGATGGTATGGACCGCGTGCCATGGCGTCGTCTCGATGGCGCTGACCTGCAGCAAGGCGCTGGAGACACCGCCGGAGGCGATCGCCGACATGCTTTGCGATACGATGCTGCGCGGGCTGGTGGTGCCCGTCACGTCCACGGTGCGCAGCGCGCCCTAGACGCGCCGCGCTTTTTCTTGTCCTCTCACTGAACGTCGTTCACTCTCGGAGGCCCGTTCGATGCCGCGCTCATCCGTCGCCCTGGTTGCCCTCACCGCACTCGCCCTGAGCGGCTGTGCTGCCCGCGCCGCGACCATCTCCGAACCTGACGCGACACCAGTGACCGTCGCCACCGCTCTCGCGCCGGCCGGGCGCGCCGCCTACGACGGCCCGGGCACCGTCGTTGCGCAGCACGTCTACCGCGTGGCCTTCGAAGTGCCGGGCCGGATCGGCGCCGTGAACGTCGACGTCGGCGACCGCGTTGCCGCCGGGACCGTGCTCGCCGCCCTCGACGGCAGCGACTACGCCGCACAGGCGCGCGGCGCGGACGCGCAAGCGCTCGGCGCGAGCGCCGCCGCGGCGAAAGCGCGCAACGGCGCACGGGCCCAAGAACGGATCGGCGCCGATAAAGCAGTGGACGCGGCACGCGCGCAGCTCGAGCGCGCCCTCGCCGCGCAGCGGCTCGCCGTCGCCAACGCCGCGCGCTACGACACGCTGTATGCCAGCGGCGACGTCGCGGCGGTACAGCACGATCAAACGAACGCGAACCGGCGCGACGCCGACGCCGCGGTCGCCGCCGCGCAGGCGCAGCTCGCGCAAGCGCAAGCCCAGCGCAATCTCGTGCACGACGGCGTGCGCGTCGAAGACCTCAGCGCCGCGAACGCGGCGGCCGGCGCAGCGCGTGCCGCAGCCGATCTCGCGCACGTCACCTTGGCGAAGTCGGTCCTCACCGCGCCCGCCGCGGCGTACGTCGATCAGCGGCTGGTCGAACCCGGCAGTTCCGCGCAGCCCGGCGTCACCGCGTTCATCCTCGTCGACGCGCGCGATCCCGACGTGCTCGTCGCGGTTCCGGAAGCGCGGATGAGCGGGATCGCGCAGGGCTCGCGCGCGACGGTTCGCGCCGACGGCCGCACGTATCGCGCGACGGTCACCCGCATCCAACCCGACGCCGATCCCGCGACCCGCACGGCGCAAGTTCGCGTCCACGCCGCGGGATTGCGCGCGCGCACGGGCGGCATCGTCGCCGTCGCGCTCGGCGCCGCACGCGGCGCCGGCGATGCGACCGTCCCGCTCGGCGCGATCGTCACCGGCGCCGGCTCCGCGCACGTGCTCGTCTACGACGCCGCACGCGGCAGCGCGAGCGCCCGCGCCGTCCGCGTCCTCGACGGCGACGGCGAACGCGCCGTCGTCACCGGCATCGCCCCCGGCACACGCATCGTCCGCGCCGGCGCCGCCCTCATCAAGCCCGGCGCGCCCCTCAAAGTGGTGGCAGAATGAGCGGGCTGCCTGCGTTTGCATTAAGGCGCAAGAGTCTCATCATTGCAGGGCTCGTGCTTGCAATTTTCTGGTCGCTGTATTCGGGCGTGACGATGCAGCGGCGCGAGGATCCGGGGACGACGCAACGGCAGACCGCGATCGTCACGTCGTTTCCCGGCGCGACGACGCACGACGTCGAGGAGCTGGTCACCAAGAAGATCGCCGATGCGATGCGCGGCGTCACGCATGTCGAACACGTCGAAGGGACGTCGCGGCCCGGAATCTCCGAAGTGCAGATCGTCTTCGACGACGTGATCGACCAGGCTGGGCCGGTATTGCGCGACGTGCGCGATCATCTCGACGACGTCAAGGCGCAGCTTCCGGCGGGCGTCGATCCCGCGATCGTCGAGGATGCGTGGAAGACGTATCCGATCGTCGTCGGCGTCAGCCAGGAAGGCGCGACGCCGCGCGAATTACGCGACGTCGCCAAACGTCTGGGCGATCGTCTCTCGCGCTTGCCCGACGTCGGGTTCGTGAAGCTCATCGGCGAGCAGGTCCAGCAGCTCGACGTCGAGCTCGACGTCGCCGCACTACAGCGCTATGCGCTCACCGCGAGCGACGTGGTCGCCGCGCTGCAGGTGCGCAACGCGCTCGTTCCGGCAGGAAGCGTGGCCGTCGGCGGACGCCTCGCGCAGGTCGATCCCTCGAGTCCCCTGCACGGCATCGCCGACGTCGCGGCGACCAGCGTGCGCAGCGTGGGCGGCCGCGCCGTGCGCGTCGGCGACCTCGCGCGGGTCGCCGCCGCGTATCCGGATCCGCCGCGCGAACTCGTGCGCGTCGACGGCAAGCCGGCGATCGCGATCGCAGTGCAGGCCAAGGAGACGTCGTCGCTGACCGACCTCGGCCCCGAAGTCCGCGCCGCGCTCGACCGCGAGCGCGCGGGCTGGCCGGCGGGGACGCACGCCGCGCTGATCGCCGATCAGCCGCGCACCGTCGACGACCGCGTGGCTGACTTCGCGCTCAACCTGATGCTCGCCGTCGCGGTCGTCACCGGTCTCGTCGCGCTGTTCATGGGGCTGCGCAACGGCATCCTCGTCGGCGTCACCGTCGTGCTGACGATCGTGCTGACCTTCGGCGTCATCCGCTTCCTCTCGGTCGACATCAACCAGATCTCGGTGCTCGCGCTCATCATTTCGTTGGGCATCATCGTCGATGCAGGCATCGTCGCCGTCGACAACATCGAACACCGCTTGCGCGCCGGCGACGATCGCACGACCGCCGCGTCGCGCGGCGTCGGCGATCTGTGGATGCCGCTGCTCACCTCGACGCTCGTCGCGATGTCGTCGTTCCTGCCGTTCCGGCTGATGGGCGGCGGAATCGGCGACTTCGTGCGCGACCTGGCCGTCGTCACCGCAGTCTCGCTCGCGATGTCGCTGGTGGTCGCGTATCTCGTCACGCCGATTCTGGGCGAATGGTTCGCGGCGTCGTCGACGCGCGCGGGCCGGCGTTCCCTCTTCGACCGGCTGCTCGACGCGCTGCGCGCGCGCTACGTTCCGCTCGCCACCGCGTCGCTCCACCGGCCGTGGATCACGGTCGCCCTCGCGGTGAGCGCCGTCGCCGGCGCGGTGCTGTGGATGCCGCACCTCGGCGTGCAGTTCTTTCCCTCGGCCGACCGCGCGCAGTTCTTCATCGACGTCAACGCTCCCGACGGCACCGACATCCGCACGACCTCCGCGATCGCGGAGCGGATCGAGACGGTCGTGCGCGCGCAGAACGGCGTCACCGCCGTCGGCACGTTCGTCGGCGCCGGCGCGCCGCGCTTCTACTACAACGTGCTGCAGCAGCAGCCGAAGCCGTCGTTCGCGCAGATCCTGGTCGACACGGCGGACATCGCGAGCGCGAACCGGCTGGTGAAGGCCCTCGGCCCGCAGCTGCACGCCGCCGTTCCGGGCGCGCGGATCGACGTGAAGAAACTCGAGCAGGGTCCACCGGTCGGCGCGCCGATCCAGCTGCGCCTGCAAGGCGAAGATCCCGCGGCGCTGGCCTCCGCCGCCGCCGTCCTGCGCGAGCAGCTCGCCGCGATCCCGGGGACGGCGGCGGTCCGCGATTCGCTCGGCCAGCCGACCACGACGCTGGCCGCACACGTCGACCCGGCGCGGGTCGCGCAGACCGGCGCGAGCGCCGCCGACGTCCAACGTCTCGTCGCGCTCGCCTTCGGCGGCGTCGAGGCCACCCGCATTCGGGAGAGCGATCGCCAGACGCCGGTCGACGTCCGCCTCCCGGCCGCGCTGCGGCAGGACGCCGCCGCGTTCGGCGCGCTCGCCGTTCCGACGGCGGCCGGCGCGGTGCCGCTGGCGGAGATCGCTTCGCTCGCGCCCGCGACGCAGGTCAGCCTGGCCACCTACCGGGACGGGTCACCGACCGTGACCGTCCTGGCCGACGTGCAGGGCCGGCTCGCCTCCGAGGTGCTCTCGGATTTCCGTCACTCCGCCCAGACGGCCTCGCTTGCTCCCGGGGTACGACTAACGGTCGCGGGCGAAGACGAGCAGACCACCAAGTCGTTCCGAAACCTCCTGGTCGCGGTGATCGTAGGATTGCTGCTCAACCAAATGATTCTGCTCTGGGAATTCCGGACGCTGCGGCTCTCGCTGGTCGTACTGTCCGCGGTTCCGCTCGGACTCGTCGGCGCGGTCGCCGGACTCGCTCTCACCGGGGAGCACTTCGGGTTCGTCGCGTCGCTAGGGATCTCGAGTCTGGGCGGGATCGTCACCAATCACGCAATCGTGCTGTTCGAGTACGCAAAGAGAGAAATGGAAGCCGGAGAACCCATGGAGCGAGCCCTGATCCTGGCCGGAACGACCCGGCTGCGACCGATCCTGCTGACCGTCGTCGCGTCGATTGCCGGCCTCTTGCCGCTGGCGTTCTCCTCGCAGACGTTGTGGCGTCCGTTCTGTTGGGCAGTGATCTTCGGCCTCGCGGGCTCGATGCTGATGACGCTCGTCGCGATCCCCGCGATCTATCGCATCGTGGCCGGCGGCGGGACTCGCCGCGCGGTCGCCGCACCGGCGCGTGAACTGGCGGGCGCCGTCCGGTGACCGACGAGTCGCTGTTCTACCGCCGTTTCATCGAGGACATCCGGCGCTGTGCGGCCGGGCGCGCCCCCTCGCGCGTCGCCGAACTCGAACGGCGCATCCACGCGGCGCTCTCCGCCCCCTCCGAAAAGCGTGAGAGTTTGTGGGCGCGCGTCGTCGGCGGCGTCTCGGAACTGCTCTCTGCGTTCGACGACCGCGGCAGCGCCGCGGCACGGCTGCGCGCGTTTTTGCGCGAGAACGCCGACCTCGACCGGCCGCGCGACGTCGCACTGACCGACTTCACGTTCGTGGGCGCGCCGGCCGGCGTACTGCACGCGCGCGGCGGTCACCGCTACCTGCTGTTCGCTCCGATCCCGCGGGCCGCCCCGGAGGGCCCCGCCCCGGTGCTCGACGAGGTGGTGCCCGCCCCGACTCGGCGACTCGCCGAATGGACGGTGTACTGCCTGTGCGGCGGAGCCGCCGCCGCCGCGATGTGGTTCGCATTCATCGTGCCCGTGTAGTGGCACGGCGGCCGGTCTTGATCACGGGCGCGTCGAGCGGGATCGGCGCGACGACCGCACGCGTCCTGGTGGAACGCGGATTTCGCGTCTGGGCCGGGGTGCGTGACGACGCCGCGGCCGAGCGGCTGGGCGCGCTCGGCGACGCGTGCACGCCGCTCGTCCTCGACGTGACCCAACCGGCGCAGATCGCGGCGGCGGCGGAACGGATTGCCGCCGGCGGCGGCCTCTACGGTCTGGTGAACAACGCCGGCATCGCGACCAGCGCACCGCTCGAGACGATTCCCATCGACGCTCTGCGCGCGCAGTTCGAGATCAACGTGTTCGGCGCGCTGGCGGTCACGCAGGCGATGCTCCCGCTGCTGCGGCACACGCTCGGGCGCATCGTGATGATGTCCTCCGTTCAGGGCCGGCTGGCGGCGCCGTTCGTCGGACCGTACGCGGCGTCGAAGCACGCGCTCGAAGCGCTCTCCGACGCGCTGCGCGCCGAACTCTTGCCGAGCGGCGTCGACGTCTCGATCGTCGAGCCGGGCGCGGTGAAGACGTCGATCTGGGAACGCGGCCTCGCGCAGGGGAACGAACTCGCCTCCGCGATGGACCCGGCGATGCAAGCGCGATACGCAGCCGACATCGCGATGATGCAGCGCGTTTCGCTAGCGTTCGAAGCGCGCGCGATCCCGCCGGAGCGCGTCGCGAACGCGGTCGTGCACGCGCTCACGGCGCGTCACCCGCGCTCGCGCTACGTCGTCGGATTCGACGCGAAGGTGCGCTTGGCGATTCGGTCGCTGGTCCCCGACCGCGCGCGCGACCGGCTGCTGCGGCGCGTCATGAAGCGCATCGCCGCGCAAGACGAATCATGATCCTGCGCCTGCTGCCGATCTTGGGGATCACGTTCATCGACATCTTCGGCTTCAGCATGCTGCTGCCGCTGCTGCCGTTTTTCGTCAAGCACTTCGGCGCGTCCGACGTCGCCGTCGGGCTCGTGGCCTCGACGTATTCGGTCAGCCAACTGATCGCGGGACCGGTGTGGGGCAACGTCAGCGATCGCATCGGCCGCAAGCGGGTGCTGATCGTCTCGCAGATCGGCGCGACGATCGGCTGGGTGATGCTCGGCTTCGCGCCGAGCATCCTGTGGGTCGTCGCGTCGCGCGCGATCGAAGGGCTGAGCGGCGGCAACATCGGCGTCACGCAAGCGTACATCGCCGACCTGGTCGAACCGGCGCAGCGCGGGCGCGCATTCGCACTGCTCGGCGCCGCGTTCAGCGCCGGCTTCGTGTTCGGGCCGGCGCTCGCGGCGTGGCTCTCGACCGCGTACGGTTTCGCCACGCCGTTCTTCGTCGCGGCGGGACTGCAGGCGCTCACGCTGCTGCTCACGATCCTGCTGCTGCCCGAGTCGCGCGGCGGCGCGACCGAAGAGGCGAAAAATGCGCCGACCTTGCGCGACATCTTCGTCTCGCTCGCCGACAAGGCGGTCGCGCCGGTCCTCTGGCTGCGGCTGGTGTTCGTGCTCGGGCTCTACGGCTGGTTCGGCGCGATGGCGCTGATCCTCAACCGCCAGCTCGGCTGGGGCGTCGCCGAGACCGGGTTCGTCTTCGCGATCTTCGGGATCTTCCAGGTCATCCTCCAGCTCGCCGTGGTCGGCCGCACGACCGAAAAGCTCGGGAACCGCCAAGCCACGAACTTCGGCATGGCCTTGTGCGCGGTCGCGTTCGTTCTGGTGCCGTTCGCCACCACGCTGCCGGTCGCGGCCGTCCTGCTGGCGCTCTTCGGCGTCGGGATGAGCCACGTCAACGCGGCGTTCCCGGCGCTGGCCTCCGACGTGGCGCCGGACGACCGGCGCGGCACGGTCCTGGGGGTGGTCTCCGGCCTCGACAGCCTGGCCGGTTTCCTCATGCCGCCGGTCGTCACGGGGGTCTTGGGCCTCTACGGGGTGGTTCCGGCGGTAGCGATCGTCATCGCCCTGGTCAGCTCCGCATTGGTGCTCGGAATCGTCCAGGCCCGGCGGGCGGCTCTGGTCACACCGCTGCGCGCAACCGTAAGCGTCGAGTAAACCGCCTAAGATGGGCTCGCTCGGCAACCGATTATCGGGAGTACACCGGTTCTCGACACGCCAGGACGGCGTGGCTGCGTGCGGTTCGACCGCCGCCGTACGATCGCAAAGGATTTGCCCGCTTGAAACGCTCCCTCGCCGCGTCCGTGATGATCGCCGCGCTTCTCGCGCCGGCCGTTCCTGCGCGTGCGACGTCCACCTCGTCGGGGGCAGCGCAGCTCAAGTTCATCAGCGGCGCCACCCTGACGATGTCGATCGTGACCCAGTACAGCGCCGCCGGCGCCCAGGGCAACGCTGCGCCGACGCTCCTGCCGAGCATCGCCGGCGTCTGCACGGCGCCGGCCTCGGAGACGAACTTCACCCTGAGCTTCGGCGCCCTCACGCCGCGCTCAAACGCCGCGACGGCGTGCCTCTACAAGAACGCCGTGGCCGTCGCGGTGACGTCGAACGACGCGAACGGCTTCGTGGTCAACGAGTATTTGGACGCGACTCCGACGAGCGGGATCGGGATCTGCGCCTTCCCCAACGGCGGCGCGACGTTCCCCTTGACGCCGGCGGCCGCTCCGGTTGCGGTCTCGGCGCGCTCCGGCAATCCGGCCGCCGGGACGTTCACCGGCAACAATTTGACGAGCTGCGCGGCCGGCGGAAGCATCGTCCCGCCCGGAACCGGCGGCCTCTCGAGCGCGGGCGCGAACCCGGGCAACGTGGGCGCGCCCGGCCTCGAGTTCTACTCGCCCTCCGGCACCCAGCTCGCGTTCATGACGCTGGCCACACCGACCTCAGTCGCCGGTCCCGGCGTGGGCAACTACTACGCCGCCGAGGACATCCAGGTGAACATGGCCACGGGCGCCGGCTCGACGACGGTTGGCCAGACCGGCGTCTACATGACGATCCAGCTCGTTCCCAACTGAACGCGCACCGCCGCCTCCCGCCACGCGAGGCGCTGCCATGATGCGCGTCTTGGGCCGGCTCCTCCGCGGCTGGCGCGCCGGGGCGGACCACCGGGTCGCCGAGGATCCCCGCTTGGCGTTCGTGCCGCGTACGCTTGACCTGCGCAGCCCGGCGTTCGCCGACGGCGGGGAGCTGAGCGCCGAGCGCACCTCGCCGCCGCTCGACTGGAGCGGGATTCCACCCGGCACGAAGACACTCGCCCTGATCGTCGAGGACATCGACGCGCCGTTGCCGCGCCCGTTCGTGCACGCGGTGGCCTATGCGCTCGATCCCGCGACGACGTCGCTTGCCGCAGGCGAGCTCGACGACACGCTGGTGCCGCTCGGGCTGAACAGCGCGCGCGGCACGACGTACCGTCCGCCCCGGCCGATCGCGGGGCACGGCCCCCACCGCTACGTCTTCACGCTGCTAGCGGTGAACTTCGTCCCGCACTTCGACCAGCCGCCCTCGCGCGGCCGCCTGCTCGACGCGATCGCCGGCCACGTCCTCGCCCTCGGCGAACTCACCGCCACCCACGAACGCTAAGCCCCTCCGAGGTGTCGGAGTGGTTTTGAGCATATTCAATATACGCAACGCCGTGTGGGGGTAGACGCTTTGGAGAGGACGCAGTGACGGGCAGCAGGGCTGCCACTTTAGCTGACGAGATCGAGACGGCCATCGTGTCGGGCCAGATCGTCGGCGGCGACCGGTTAGGGACGAAGGACGCGTTGCGCCGGCGATACGACGTCGCGTACGGAACGCTCAACGAAACGCTGCGCATTTTGCAGCAGCGCGGATACGTCACCTCGCGGACGGGACCCGGCGGCGGCCTCTTCGCGACGGTCCCCACCTCGAGCGATCGTCTGCGTCACCTGCTCTCGGGATTCCCGGAAACCGGCACGCTCAAGGATTGCGCGGAAGTCCGTCACGCGCTCGAGGAGGCGGTGACGCTCGATGCGACGCGCGCGCGAACGCGAGCCGACGTCGCCGATCTGCGGCGCATTCTCAAGCGCATGGCCGCTAGCACCGGCGACCCGGCGGCGTATCTGCACGAGAACTGGCGCCTGCACCGCCGCATCGCGGAATGCTGCAAGAACCGCGTCTTGGCGAACCTCTACATCACGCTGCTCGACGCCAACGAGCCCGGACCGGGATTCGTCCTGCCGGATCGCCATCGCCGCGCCCACGCCGCAGACAATCTCATCGCGCACACGGAGCTCATCGACGCGATCGCGTCCGGTTCCGGCGAGCGCGCACGACACGCCGTCGCCGCGCACGAGGGCTTCTTCGCGCCGGTCAACGACAAGCCGCTTCTGCCCGATCGCGCGTCCACCCGGCCGCGCCGCAAGCGCGCTTAGGAGATCGTGAAGGCGCGCAGGCCCGCGCGCGCGAGCTCCGCGTCGCGTCCCTGCGTCTTGCCGGTGACGCCGATTCCGGCGAGCGTGCCGCCGCCCGGCGCGGGGACGACGATGCCGCCCGGCAGCGCGGTGAGCATCGGATCGCCGTAATACGCGAGCTGCAGACCGCGCCTGACGATCTCGTCGTGGAAGACGGTCGTATCGCGGTCCATGACCGCCGCGCTGTACGCTTTGAGCAGCGAAGCGCGCATCCAGCGCGGCCGCGCACCGTCCATGCGCCGCGCCGCGATCAGATCGCCGTGCGCGTCGACGATCGCGATCGCGACGACGAAGCCGGCTGCGGCGCTCGCCGCGGCGATCGCTTCGAGCGCCCGCACCGCAGCCGCCTCGCAGGCGAACGGCGCGGCCGCCGAGTGCACTATTCGATCCCCTCGAACGCGCCGTTGCGCCGCGCGGTCTCTTCGTGATAGTGCCAATGCTTCGCGGTGATCACCGACGTCCACGTCTCGCGCCGCACGAACGCGAGCTCCTCGCCGCGCAGAACGTGCGGCTCGCCGAGCAGGCTCGCCTTGTACTGGATGCGCGCGTTCTGCTCCGCGCACACGTAGCGCGCGAGCGCCTCTTCGGGCGTCGCACCGACGACGACGACGCCGTGACCGCGCAGCACGACCAAGGGGCCCTCGCCGAGCAGCGCCGCGATGGCTTCGCCGCGTTCCACCGTGTTGATGAGGCTCGCGTCGTCGAAAACCGGGACGTCCTCGGGGAGGAACGAGCCGATGCCCGTCACCGGCAGCAGCTTGTGTCCGGCGATCGAGAGCGTGACGATGTGGTCGGGATGCGAGTGGACGATGCCGCCCACGTCGGGACGTTGCCGCATGATGGCGCGGTGAATGTGAAACTCGCCGGGCGGTTCGTCGCCCTCGCCGATCCGCGTACCCGACGGCAGATCGACCGGGACGATGTCGCTGTAGCGCAGGGTCGAGCGGCTGGCGCGACGCGAGTTGATCCACATCGTCTCGGGAAGCGTGCGGTCGCGCGCGCTGACGTGTCCGTTCATGTCCATCATGTCGAGCGAGGTCAGGATGCGCACCGCGCGCGCGACGAGGAGCCGGTAATTGACGGCGGCCGCTTCCGGCGCGATGGTGCTCATCAGAATTTCGCCACCAGTTCGTCTTTGAGGGCGTCGCGCCAGTCGGGCGCGCTCGGGATGACGAGGTCGACAGCACGGACGTGGCTGTACGTCGTCGGATCGGTGCCGCGGATCGGCTTGCCGTCGGCGAGGTCGTTCGTCGCCTCCATGAGCAGCTGCCGCATCACGATGATCGCGCGATCGCTGGTTCCGAGATGCTCCTTGGAACGATCGACGATCGGTCCCATCCCCTCTTGGAGCGCCATGTCCTGGGTGTTCACGCCGGTGATGCCGGTGAACGTCTTCGTCTTCTGCAGCTGACGATCGATTAGGTAGTCGTTGCGCAGATTGCGCTTGAGACGGAACGTCCCGGGGATGAGGTCGTCCTCGCCGCGTCCATACTGTTTTTCGAGCTCGTGGGCGTACTCTTGCGTGACCGGAATCTCCGGCGTGTACGAATACATCCAGTTGTAGACCCAGCAGGTCTCATCGTCGATCGGCACCCAGATGTGCCCGTTGATCGTCGGATGTTCGTCGACGTGCTCGCCCTTGCGGGAGGTGACGCGGCCGCGCATCTGCTGCGCCGGCATCACGTAGTGATACGCGCGAACGTAGCTGCGCTCGCCGAGCTTGCGGATCCCCGCGTACGTGTAGCCGTAATCGGTGCGGAACACCTCGAGCTTCGGCGCCGTGTCCTGGCTGCGCAGATAGCTCTTGTCGTGGATGTCGAGGTTGTGCGCGAACGAGCTGTGCGAGGTGTCGAGGCCGCCTTCGAGCGCCTGCAGCCAGTTGCACTCCTCAAACGTCTTCGAGGTGTAGCGGTGCGTCTCGGGGGCGCGGGTGACCTCGTAGTCCGGCACCGGGGGCTGGTGCTCGGGCGGCCCCATGTAGGTCCACACCAGGCCGCCGCCTTCCCAGGTCGGATAGGTCTTGATGGTCACTTTCGATTTGAACATCGAGTCGGGCGGCTCCGACGGCATGTCGACGCACTGCCCGTCGCGGTCGAACTTCCAGCCGTGGTAAACGCAGCGCAACCCGCATTCCTCGTTGCGGCCGAAGAACAGCGGCGCGCGGCGATGCGGGCAGAACGCGTCCATGAGACCGACCTTGCCGTCCGAGTCCCGGAACGCGACGAGATCTTCACACAGCAGCCGGACGCGGATCGGAGCGCCGTCGTTCTCCGGCAGCTCGCTCGAGAGCGCGGCGGGGATCCAATAGCGGCGCTGGAGTTCCCCCATCGGCGTCCCTGGGCCGACGCGAGTGATCCGGTCGTTGTCTTCAGGCTTCAACATAATTGGATATAGCGAATTTAGACGGATGGCGCTCCGGGGCCTCCAGCCGGGCAAACAAACGCCCGGCCGGCGGCCCTCCGCGGCCGGATTAGTTGGCCGCCACGGTATCTTTCCACGGCAGCACCGAGACGTGGATGACGTCCTTCGCACCCTGTCCGCCGACCGACTTGATGGCGTAATCCACGTCGTTCAGGCCGAAGGTGTGGGTCGTCACCAGCTCCAGCGGAAAGCGATGCGACGCGAGCTGCGCCAGCGCCAGCTCGACCGCGCGATAGCTGTGTCCGCGCGCGCTCTTGATGGTGACGTACTTGAGCGTGATGCGCTCGATCGGGAAATCCGGGATCGTCGGCATTTCGTTGCCTTGCACGACCAGCGTCCCGCCTTTGCGCTTGAGCGCTTCGACGCCGAGCATCAGCGCGGAGGTGCCGGCCCGCGCCGTGCAATCGATGGAGAAGTCCATCCCCTTGCGGCTGGTGATCTCCATGATGCGTTCGAGCGCGTCGTCTTTCTGCACGTCGATCGCGTAGTCGGCGCCTAACGCCTTGGCGACCTCGAGCCGTTTCGCATCTTTGGTCGTGCCCGTGAT
This sequence comes from Vulcanimicrobiota bacterium, assembly GCA_028287545.1. The sequence continues at coordinate 13,557 of JAQBPL010000017.1, forward strand.
GATGATGAGATCGGCGCCGGCTTGCTTGGCGGCGACGACCTGCGAGAGCCCTTGCTGCCCGGGTCCCTGGATCAGCACTTTGGCGCCGTACCCGATGTTCGCGTCGAAGAGCGACCACTGAATGCCGTTCGCCAGCGGCGTTCCGATGCCGGCGAGCTCGGGCGTTACGCCCGCAGGGACCTTGTGCACGACCGCGTTCCACGGCAAGTACAAATATTGGCCGAAGCCGCCCCAGAGATACGGCGCGCTCTCCGCCGACGTGTAGCCGTAGCGAATGGCGTCAGGATTGTGGTGCCAGTCGGTGGCTTCGCAGTGCCGGTACTCGCCGAGATGGCACCATTCGCACTGCATGCACGGCAGGTAATGCTCGAGGAACACGAGGTCGCCTTCCTTGACGCCTTTGCGCTCGACGAACTTCTTGCCGGCCTTCGCGATCGTGCCGACGTTCTCGTGACCCATGATCACGAAATTGCCGGGCAGCGGCTTGCCGTACATCTTGACGTCGCTTCCGCAAATACCGGCGACCTCGACCTTGACGAGCGCCCCGTCTTCCGGAATATCCGGCATCGGGAATTCGCGAATCTCCATTTGCCCCGGCGCTACCTTGACGGCCGCGAGCGCTGTTTCTGCCACTGATTGTCTCCAAAGAAAAGTCGGGTGATGTGCTTTGCCAAACGCCGGTGCTACAACGCGTTCAGAAACTCCAAGAGGCGCGCCGGAGCCGTCGCTTCGGTCTGATCGGCGACGGGTGCGTCCCAGTATTGTGCGCGCGGCAAACATTCTTCGAGGTACCGCGCGGCGGACGTGGCGTGCGAGGCGTCGCGACCGGGCACGACGAGCGCCGGGACGTCGAGCCGCAGCAGGTCCTCGGGCTCCGCGCCGGGGGCCGTGTCGCGATCGAAGAGCGTGCGGCCCATGACGGTGACGATCAGCTTGTACGTGTCGATGGATTGCCGCGCGTACGCGTCCGCGAACTCGGCATCGCGCTTGAGCACCGAGGCCCACGGACCGCCGCGCGGATCGGCGCCGAACGCTTTGCCTTCCGTGCCGACGAGCTCGACGACCGCCGCGAGGCCGTTGCGCTGCACGAAGGCGAGGTGCTCGGCGAACCGCAGCTGACTATTTATGCGGTATTTGGGGCCGCCGACGGGCCAATACAGGATCAGACTGCGGGCGGCATGCGGGTAGGTCGTCGCGAACGCGATCGCCGCACTCACGCCCATGCAGGCGCCCATGACGTGCGCGCGTTCGATCTGCAGATGATCGAGCAGACCTTTGCCCTGTACCGCGTAGTCCGTCCACGCCACGCGCTCGACGCGTCCGCCGGACTGCCCTGCTTCGCGCCGGTCGAAGAGGATGCAGCTGTAGTGCTTCGGGAGGTGATCGAGCAGGTTGATCGTGGCGTACACGCCTTGCGTGCGCCACTTTTCGAGCGCGGCGTCAAAACCGCCGGGAGCGTACATCAACAGCGGCGGCCCCGAGCCGATCACCTCGTACCGGGTTTGGATCCCGTCGACGATCGCGGTCGGCACGTCCGGCTACCCTTTGCCCGCCGCGGCGTGAGCCTGCAGCCGCGGATAGACGCGCCGCGCGTTTCCTTCGAACAGTTTTCGTTTGTCGTCCGGCGTGAGCGACGCGACGTTCTCGACGTAGCGCTTCGTGTCGTCGAAATAACGGCCGGTCTTCGGGTCCACGCCTTTCACCGCGCCGAGCATCTCGGAGGCGAAGAGGATGTTGTCGAGCGGGACCACGCTGGTCAAAAGATCGATGCCCGGCTGATGGTAAACGCAGGTGTCGAAGAAGATGTTCTCGGCGAGGATCTCGTCGAGCTCGGGACGGCCGTTCTGCAGCGCGATCCCGCGAAAACGGCCCCAGTGGAACGGCGCCGCGCCGCCGCCGTGCGGAATGATCAGCCGAAGCGTGGGGAACTCTTTGAAGAGATCCGACATGATAAGCTGCATGAACGCCATCGTGTCGGCGTTGAGGTAGTACGAACCGGTCGTGTGCATCGCGGGATTGCAGCTTCCGCTGACATGGATCATCGCCGGCACGTCCAGCTCGACCAGCTTCTCGTACACCGGATACCACCAGCGATCGGTCAGCGGCGGCGCGTTGAAGTAGCCGCCCGAGGGGTCCGGATTGAGGTTGCAGCCGACGAAGCCGAGCTCGTTGACGCAGCGCTCGAGCTC
>JAQBPL010000034.1 GCA_028287545.1 Vulcanimicrobiota bacterium
TGCGCGTCGGAGGGGATGTAGCGCAGCTCGGCGCCGGTCTTCTCGGCCAGCAGCTGCCAGGGCACCAAGTTCGAGTGGTGCTCGAGCTGCGTGGTGAGGATCGCGTCGCCCGGCGCGAGGTTGTAGAGCCCCCACGAAAACGACACGAGATTGATCGCTTCGGTCGTGTTGCGCGTCCAGATGATCTCGGCGGTGTCGGCGGCGTTGAGGAACCGTGCGACTTTGGCGCGGGCTTCTTCGAACGCGTCGGTCGCGCGCGCCGCGATCTCGTAGACGCCGCGATGGATGTTCGCGTTGTAGTTCTCGTAGTAGTCGACCAACTTGTCGATCACCGCGCGCGGCTTCTGCGAGGAGGCGGCCGAGTCGAGATAGACCAGACGCTTGCCGCGCGATGTGGTCGTCGCGAGGATCGGGAAGTCGGCGACGATCCGCGCCGCTTTGGGGTCGGCGGCGGCGATCACGAGACGAATTCCGTGGCGTCGTCAATCTTGGCGTCGAGCGCGGTGCGGATCTCGTCGCGCAGCGCCTCGCCGGGGAAGCGCGCGATCACCGGCTCGAAGAAGCCCAGCGCGATCAGGCGCAGCGCCTCGGGACGCGGAATCCCGCGGCTGCCGACGTAGAACAGCGCGTCCTCGTCGAGCGAGCCGACCGTCGCACCGTGGAATGCCTTGACGTCGTTGGCCGCGATCTCGAGCGCCGGCACCGAGTCGATGTGGGCGCGTTTGGAGAGCAGGAGGGCGTCGTCGCGCAGCGAGGCGTCGCTGCCGTGCGCCTTCGGACGGATGACGATGTTGCCGACGTAGCGGCCTTGGCCGCGGTCGGTCGCGGCGCTGCGCACGACGGTGTCCGAGGTGGTCGGGCCGACGGCGTGGTCGGTTCCGGTCGTCAGGTCGACGTGCTGCATCCCGGTGTTGAAGAAGAGCGCGGCGGTTTCGGCCCGCGCCCCGGGGTTATCGAGGTGAGCGTTCAGCACCGTGCGGGCGAGCGTTCCGCCGAGTTCGGCGAGGTGCCAGCTCATCGTCGCGTCGCGGCCGCAGTATGCGGAGCGCGAGATGAACGCGCGCGCGGCTTCGCCCGTTTGCTGGATCGCGACGTAGTCGAGCTGTGCGCCGTCAGCGACGTGCGTTTCGACGATGCCGCATACGAACGGGTCGCCGTCGCCGACGTGCCGCTCGATGATCGTGGCGCGCGCGCCCGCTTCGAGGATGACGACGACGTGCGGGAAGACGGCTTCGGCATCCGGGCCGGTTGCGAAGACGAGTTGGATCGGCGCGTCAAGGACGACGCCGGACGGGATGCGCACGAACGCGCCGCAGTTCTGAAATGCCATGGCGAGCGCGGCGAACTTGTCGGTGCGCCAATCGACGGTCACGCCGTGCACACCGGCGAGCTCGGCGGCGAACGCGCGCGCCGTCGCGGCGTCGAACGGCTTCACCGTGACGCGCGGATCGACGCCGCTGGGCGCGTCGACGAACGTCGCGCCGACGTGATAGATGCCGCCGGCGTTCTCGGTCGCGAGTGCAGGCTGATCGACTTCGTGATCGGGCCGCGGGGCAGCGGGCCGTCGCGGCGCGGCCGGCATCGTGATGCGGCCGTTCGTCCAACGCAGCTCGTCGTACGAGAGCTTGTCGTAATCGTGTTTCCAGCCGCGGCCGGGCCGCGCGCCGGGTGCCGGCAGGGCTTCGAACGCGGCGAACGCTTCGCGCCGGACGGCGGGATCGATCGCGCCGCCGTTGTCGGTGCGCGCCAGCAGGGCGATCGCATCTTCGAGCACCGCCGCCGTCGGGGCGAACGGCAGTGCCGCGACCGTTTCGGTGGTGCCGCTAGGCACGAGCCGCCGCGACCTCATCGCGAACGCCGTCGTAGCCGTCGCGCTCGATCTGATCGGCGAGATCCGGGCCGCCGGTCTTGACGATGCGCCCGTCGATCATGATGTGCACGACGTCGGCTGGGACGTGCTTGAGGATGCGCGGGTAGTGGGTGATCACGAGGAAGCCCATGTTGCGGCCTTCATCGCTCTCGCGCAGCGCGTTGACGCTTTTGCCGACCGCCTGCAGGGCGTCGACGTCGAGGCCGGAGTCGGTCTCGTCGAGCACCGCGTACTTCGGCGCGAGCAGCGCCATCTGCAGCATCTCGAGGCGCTTCTTTTCGCCGCCGGAAAAGCCGTCGTTCACGTAGCGGCCGAGAAACGCCGCGTCCATGTCGAGCGTGTCGAGCTTTTCGAACACGAGCTTGCGGAATTTCGTCGGGTTCAGGTCTTCCGGCCGCACGGCCATGCGCGCGGTGCGCAGGAAGTTCGCGACCGACACGCCCGGAATCGCCGCTGGATACTGGAACGAGAGAAACAGACCGGCTTTCGCCCGCTTGTCGGGCGGCAGGGCCAGCAGCTCCTCGCCGTCGAGGGTCACCGACCCGCTCTGGATCTCGTAACCGGGATGCCCCGCCATGGCGAAGGCCAGGGTGGACTTTCCGCTGCCGTTCGGCCCCATGAGCGCGTGAACGCGCCCGGGCTCGATGGTCAGGTCGATCCCCTTGAGGATCTCATTTCCTTGGACGGCCACCCGAAGGTCGCTCGTGATCAGTCCGCGCGTCGACATGCTACGGTATCGTAGGCTGACCACCCGAGAAAGTCAAGGAAAGTCTGGACTATCTGTGGCTTCCGTGATACCCTCGCGGTGGATGCACGACCGGTTTTTCGAGTCGACGCGGGGGAAGATCGTCGGCGCGCTGCGCGAGCGGCACGCGGCTTCGGCCTTCGACCTCGCGGAACTCTTCGGGCTCTCGCCCAACGCGATCCGCCAGCAATTGGTCGTTCTCGAGCGCGACGGGCTTATCGCGGGCCGCAGCGTGCGCCGCGGCAAGACCAAGCCGACGGTCGAGTACTCGCTCACCCCCGATGCCGAACGCTACTTCCCGCAGCGCTACGACAAGATGCTCAACGCCGTGCTGCGCGAGATCCGGGCCGCCGGCGGCGACGACGCGGTCAAGGCCGTCTTCGACCGGATCGGCCAGCGCTCGGTCGAGCGCATGACGCCGTCGTTCATCGACCTGACCACCGAGTCGCGCCTGGCGACCGTCGTCTCGGTTCTCAAGGCATCCGGCGTCGCCGCCGACCTGCAGAAGACGGGCCCGGGAACGATGGTGCTCCACGAGCACACCTGCCCGTATGCGGCGGTCGTCGCGGAACATCCCGAAGCGTGCAGCGCGATTCACACGATCCTCGAGGCGGTCGCGCCCGGCAAATCTCAGCAGACGGAGAGCCTCGCAACCGGCGGCACCGAGTGCCGGTTCGAGATTAGCGTCGACCCTACCGAGAGAGAGACCGTCAAAGCATCATGAATTTCGCGAAATTCCAGGCGCTCGTTGAGCACCGCACCGGCTTCCGCACCATGGAGAAGCCGACGGCGACGGGCGAGTATTTCAGCGATTCGTGCGGCGATCTCTACACGTTTTTCCTCAAGGTCGGCCCGGGTGACGTGATCGAGGACATCTCGTATTTCACTACCGGCTGCGGCTTCGGCACCGCGACGTGCTCGCTGCTGGTCGAACTCGCTCGCGGCAAGACGATCGACGAGGCGCTGGCGATCACCGACGCCGACATCGAAGCCGCGCTCGACGGCTATCCGGAGAAGAAGAAAGACTATCCCGAGCGCTCGCGCCTCGCGCTGCAAGCGGCGATCGAGGATTACCGCAAGGGCCGCACCGACGGCCGCATCACCGACGTGATGCTCGAAGAAGCGCGCGGGATCGCGGCGGCCGCCGCGGCCGCGAATCAGCCAGGGAACGGCAAGACCTCGCAAGACGAAAATGCCGGCCCCAAAGTCCTCGAAGACGCCGGGGTCCTGACGATCAAACTGCACTAGTGCCGTGAGGATGTGAACGTGAGACCTTTTGACCGGCTCTGGACGTTCGCTCCGCTCGCCTTCGCAGCCCTGATCGCCGCGTCACCGTCGCCGGGCCCATCGCCGGCGCCGATTGCGTCGCCCGCCGCAGCCGCCGCACGCACGCTGCAGGTCGTGTGCGAACGCACGCCGCTCTGGATCTTCGTCTCGGGGGACGATCGGCCGCGCCGCGCCGAGGCAGGTGCCGCGACGATCGGCCAGCGTTTCGCGCTTGTCAGCGGCCCCCGCACCACGCTCGAGGGCAACAAGTACTACGAGACCGACATCGTGATCGCCGAACCGGGACTGAGCGGCCATTACTGGCTCAGCGACCGGTGCGCGATCCCCTCGTCGTAGGCGTCACTTCGCGATGACTTCGACGTTGAGGTCGACCGTCACGTCGTAGCCGGCGATGAGCTCGCCGCCGGGCGTGGTCCGGCCCCAGTTGAGGCCCCACTCGCGGCGGTCGATAGTCGTGCCGGCCGTAAATCCGACGTGCGTCTTCCCGCGCGCATCGGTGATCTTCCCGAGCTCTCTGCCGGTGAGCGTCACCGATTTCGTCACGCCGTGAAACGTCAGATCGCCGATCACGGTGAACGCCTGCGGCGTCCCGCTCACCGATTTCGAGACGAACGTCATCGTCGGATACTTGTCGACCTCGAACCAGTCCGCCGAACGCAGATCTTTATCACGATCGGCACTCTGCGTGTCGATGTCCTTGACGCTGAGCGTGGCGGCGATCGACGTCGGGAGGCCGCCCTCGGCGAGCGCGACCGTACCCGCAGTCAGCGGAATCTTCCCGGTGACGCGCGAGATCGCGAGATGCGTCACCGTGAACGTGGCCTGTGTGTGGTTCGCGTCGATCGCATAGTCGGCGGCCAGAGCAGGGGTGGTGCATGCGGCGACCAGCGCGGCGGCGAGGAGTGAACGAAGCAAAATAGGGCCTCCGGTGAGCGTCACCTTATCGTAGGCGCCGTTCGTGAGAGAAGTCTGGCACGCCGCTAGGAGCGCACGCGGTCGCAGGGAAGCGCCGCTCGATGCCTTCGAACAGCCGGTTCTTCGCCGTCGTTGCAGTCGCCGCTCTGCTGGGTGCCTCTCCTCTTCGGGCGGCGGAACCGAGCTCGGGCGGGTCCACGGCGGCTGCGGACGCAGCGTACGGCGCGCTCGCGCAGGTGTATTTCGACGAGGCCTTCCGCGCCAACCCGGTCAGTGCGACCCAGGCGGGCGTCCACGACTACGACGCGCGGCTGGGGTCGTACGGAAGTGCCGACTACGCGGCACAGATCGCCCGCGACCACCGCTATCTCGACCGGCTTGCCGCGCTCGACCCCGCCGCGCTCTCGCCGCGGATCGCGCTCGACCGCCGGATGCTCGAGAACTCGCTACGCGACGACCTGCTGCTCAACGAGTCGATGCGGATGTGGCGCCGCCAGCCCGACGGCTACGTGCAGACCGCGAGCAACGCGGTATTTCTGCTCGTCTCGCGAAAGTTCGCGCCGCCGGTCGTGCGGCTGAACGACGCGATCGCGCGTGAAGAGCAGATCCCGCGCTTGTTCGCGCAAGCGCGCGCGAACCTGAGCGTGGTCGACCGCGACACGGCCTCGATCGCAGCCGAGGACGCCGCCGGCAGCGTCGTCCTGCTGGCCAAGACTGTCCCACAAGCGTTTGCCGGCATCGGCGACGTGCGCACGCGGGCGCGCTTCCGGCGCTCGACCGCGACGGCGGTCGCGGCGACGAAGGCGTTCGCCGCGTATCTGGGGACGCGCTGGATCGCCCATCCGTCGGGCACGTATGCCATCGGCGCCGCGAACTACAGCGCGCGGCTGAAGTACGAAGAGGGGATCGACATCCCGCTCGACCGCTATCTCGCGATCGGCGAGAAAGCGCTCGCGCAGACGCATGCGCAGATGGTCGCGACGGCGAAGCTGATCGACCCGCGCGTCTCGACCGAAGCCGTCCTCGCACGGCTCTACCGGATTCATCCGACGTCGCCGCATCTGCTCGCGGCCGCGCAAGCGGACCTCGTGAAACTCCGCGCGTTCGTCGTCGCCCGCCGCATCATCGATCTGCCGCCCGATGCCGACATCAGCGTCACCCCGACGCCCGAGTTCTTGCGCGCCACGACCGAAGCGTCGATGGACGCGCCGGGCCCGCTCGAGCGGGTCGCAACGAAGGCCTATTACAACGTCACCCCGGTCGATCCGCACGATCCGCCGAAGGTCCAGGAGCAGTATCTCGAGTCCTTCAACGATTTCGAACGGCCGATCATCTCGGCGCATGAGGTGTATCCGGGACACTTCGTCAACTTCACCGTCGACAAGCATCTGCCGCTCACGCTGACCGAGAAGCTGATCACCGCGACCTCGTTCGTCGAAGGCTGGGCGCACTACGACGAGCAGATGATGGTCGACGAAGGCTGGGGCAACGGCGACCCGCGCGTGCGCATCATGCAGCTGCGCGAGGCGATCTGGCGCAACGCGCGCTACGTCGTCGGCGTGAAGATGCACACGC
>JAQBPL010000047.1 GCA_028287545.1 Vulcanimicrobiota bacterium
GAGCTTGGCGCGAAATTCGTCACGAACGCGCCCGCCGACGGCGTAGACGTCGGCTTGCGGGAGGGCGGCAGTCAAAACGTCGTCGAGCGGAAGGCGCACGGAGCCCTTATTCTACCGACTCGACGACGCGCTGTCGCGCCTGAGGAATGTTTCACGTTTGACATTGCTTTGCACTGCAAAGTCGTGACTCACGTGAAACATCTTCCGGGGGGGGGCAGGCGCGCTTAGGGTGAGGGGCGCGGCATGCAGAGGGGGCGCTTTGCGGGGATCCCGTTCTTTCGTGGGAAGCGCGGGCCGGTCGGGGTTCGCTTCTCGAGGACGAGCACCCGGCGCTCACCGTCGAGCGGGCGCTCCGCCGTAAGCTCGGCGCCGAGGACGAGCGCGGAGTCCGCCATGGCGTTCCGCTCGAGCGGCTCCAGCGAGCCCCGCTGGAGGAGTGCCCGGCCGCCGATCGCCAGAAAGGGGACGGTCAACTCGGCGACCGTGGGGCCGCTCGCCACGGCCCGCGCCGTCGCCGTCTTGAATTCGCCGCGGAACGCGGGGTCGCGCGCCGCGTCCTCCGCCCGCATCGCCACTGCTTCGCCGTCGATTCCGAGCGTGCCGAGGGCCGCCGCGAGGAAGGTCGCGCGCTTCTTGATCGGCTCGAGCAGGACGACCCGGGCTCCGGTCGCCAGCGCCAGCGGAATCCCCGGCACCCCGTTGCCGGAACCGACGTCGATCAGCGGGGAAGCGACATCGCCGCGCAGCGTCAGGGCGTCGAGGACGTGGGCCGCGAACGCCGTGCCGTCCTTCGCGCCGGTCAGGTTGAGCCGGCGGTTCGCGTCGAGGACGAGCGCGACGTAGACGGCGAGCCGCTCGGCGAGGGCCGGCTCGATGCCGGCGGCGCCGAAGGCCGCCAAGGCGTCGGGTTCGGGCAGTGGAGCGGGCCGGCTCACGCCGGCGTGGAGGCGAGCCGGTGAACGTGCACGCTGACGAGCGCGAGGTCCGTGGGCGTGATCCCCGGGATCCGGCTCGCCGCGCCTAGCGTCCGCGGCCGGGTGCGGTCGAGCTTCTGGCGCGCCTCGAGCGAAAGCGCCCGAATTCCGCCGTAGTCCATGTCGGCCGGGAGCGCCACCGCCTCGTCACGCGCCGCCCGCTCAACCGCGGCCTGCTGCCGCCGCACGTAGCCGTCCATCTTGAGCTCGATCTCGACTCGCGCCGCGATCCCGGCGTCCATCTCCGGCGGAAACCCCTCCAACACGTCCGCGATCGTCAGCTCCGGCCGGCGCAACGCGTCGGCGAGGGTCGCGCCGGGTGAAAGGTTGCTCCTGCCGATGACTCTGGGTGCCCGCGTCGTCCCCGCGTGGCGCAGGCCGGCGGCGAGCGCCTCGCGCCGCACCGCGAACGCCTCCCAAGCGGCGTCATCGACCAAGCCGATCTCGCGGCCGATCGGCGTCAGCCGCGAGTCGGCGTTGTCGTGGCGCAGCATCACGCGGTGCTCGGCCCGCGAGGTGAGCATGCGGTACGGCTCGTCGACGCCCCGGGTCACCAGATCGTCGACCAGCACCCCGATGTACGACGTCTCCCGACCGAGCCGCAACGCTTCGCGCCCTTGGGCCCGGCGCGCGGCGTTGATCCCGGCGACCAGCCCTTGCGCGGCGGCCTCTTCGTAGCCGCTGGTCCCGTTGAGCTGGCCGCAGTGGAAGAGTCCCGCGACCCGGCGCGTCTCGAGGCTTGGGTCGAGTTCGGTCGGCTGGACGAAATCGTATTCGACCGCGTAGCCCGCGCGCAGCATCACGACATCCGCGAAGCCGGGCAGCGTCCGCAGCATCGCCGCCTGCACGTCGGCGGGCAGCGACGTCGAGAAACCGCCGACGTAGAAGGTCGGCTCGTCCCAGCCCTCGGGCTCGACGAAGATCTGATGCGTCGGGTTGTGGGCGAACTTCACGACCTTGTCCTCGATCGAAGGACAGTAGCGCGGCCCGATCCCGCGGATCAGGTCGAGGCCGTACAGCGGCGAGCGATGCAGGTTCTCGCGCACGAGCGCGTGCGTCCGCTCGTTCGTCTCGACGATCCAGCACGGCAGCTGCGGCCCGGCGAACGCCGGGGCGCTCGCGTACGAGAACGGCAGCGGCGTCGCGCTCGGCGCCTGCACCGCCATCGCCTCCAGATCGAGGCTCGTGCGGTCGACGCGCGGCGGCGTTCCGGTCTTGAGTCGCGCCAGCGGAAACCCCAGCCGCGCGAGCGCGGCCGAGAGCCCGACCGCGGGCGCCTCGCCGAAGCGGCCCTCGGCACGCACCTCGTCGCCGCGGAAGGTCTTGCCGCCCAGGAACGTCCCGGTCGCCAGGACGACGTTCGGCGAGCGCAGCACCCGGCCGTCGCCGAGCAGTACGCCCTCGACCGCGCCCCCGCGCACGAAGAGATCCTCGGCCATCCCGCGCACGACCGTCAGGTTCGCTTGCGCCGCGATCGTCTCGCGCGCGACCCGCGCATAGGCGGGCTTGTCGGCCAGCGCGCGCAGCGCGCGCACCGACGGTCCCTTCGACTCGTTGAGGAACCGCGCGTGCAGCGAGACGCGATCGGTGACCCGGGCCATCGCTCCGCCCAGTGCGTCGATCTCGCGCACGAGCTGCCCCTTCGCGCTGCCGCCGATCGAAGGATTGCAGGCCAGCGTGCAGATGCGCTCCGGATCGCCGGTCACCAGCAGCGTCTCGACGCCGAGGCGAGCCGCGGCGAGCGCGGCCTCGAAGCCCGCGTGGCCGCCGCCGACGACGATGACGGCGGCATCGTCTCCGCGCACGAGGGTGGTCATGAACGTCGCCCATCGTATCACCCCTGCGCGGCGTTGACCACGCGCGGCGCGCCGGCCTAGGCGTCGTCGTCCCGGAAGCGGACGTACAGCGCCCCGTCCTCGTAGCCGCGCTGGGTGCGCAGGCGGCCCCGCAGGATCGCCTCGAGACGAAAGCCGGCGCGTTCGGCGACCGCCCGGCTCGGCGCGTTTTCCGCGGCGGCCAGAATCTCGAGCCGGTGTACGCCGTCGTGACGAAACGCGCGCTCGGCGATCGCGCGCACCGCGCGCGTCATCACGCCGAACCGCCGAACGCTTCGCCCAGCCAATAGCCGATCGCGGCCACGTCGTTCACGCGGTTGAGGTCGTGCAGGTCGATCGCGCCGGCGAACGCGCCGCGAACCAGAACGGCGAACGCGTCACCCGCATCGCGCGCACGGTAGTCGCCGACCGCTTCGACGTAGCGCAGCACGTCCGCCGCGGTGCGCGACTCCGCGGCCCACGGCATCCAGCGCACGAGCCGCTCGCGGTTCGCGTCGATCAGCGCGGCGCACGCGACGGCGTGCTCCGCCCGCAGCGGCTCCAACACGACGTCGTCGTCGATCCGTATCACGCCGCGGTTCTTCGCCGCGAAACGCGCCGGCACCGCGCGCGACGCGCGGCGCGCGCAAGGCTGCTAGGCGGCCGTCAGCGCCGTATCGAGCAGCCGGGTGAGCGCGTGCACGTGCGACGTCGCCGGCGTCGGAACGCCGAGCAGCGCGCCGAGTTCCACGACGGCGCCGGTGATGCAGTCGAGTTCGAGCGTGCGGCCGCGTTCCACGTCCTGCAGCATCGAGGTTTTGTGCTCGCCGACGCGACGCGCGCCGTCGATGCGCTGTTCGATCGAAACCGGCAGCGCGACGCCGAGCGCGGAGGCGATCGCCGCGCACTCTTCCATGATGCGCCGCACGAGCGACTCGATCGCCGGATCGCGCAGCATCGTCGCGAGGGTCGTGCGCGTCAGCGCGGAGATCGGGTTGAGCGCCGCGTTGCCGAGCAGCTTCACCCAGATCTGCGCGCGCAGATCGGGATCGATCGGTGCCTTCAGCCCGCCCGCGACGAACGCGGCGGAAATCTGCAGCAGCTCGTCATCGACGGCGCCGTCCGGACGGCCCAGTGCATACCGCGTACCTTCGATGTGACGGATCACGCCGGGCGCTTCGATCTCGGTCGACGAGTAGATCACGCAGCCGACGACGCGGTCCGGATGAAACGCCGTCGCGAGCGCGCCGCCCGGATCGACGCTCTCGAGCGTCAAGCCCTCGTGCGCGCCGCCGTGCCGCTGGAAATACCACCACGGGATGCCGTTCTGCATCGCAACGATCCGCGTGCGGTCGTCGCACAGCGGCGCGACCATCGGCAGCAGCGGCGCGAGCTGATTCGCTTTGAGCGCGACGATCACGCAGTCGAACGGGCCCTCGGCGCGCGCGTCTTCGGTCGCCGCGACCCGCACGGTGAAGTCGCCGCGTTCCGATCGCACTTCGACGCCGTTCTCGCGCATCGCGGCGAGGTGCGCGCCGCGCGCGATCAGCGTGACGTCGCCGCCGCCGCGCGCGATCGAGGCTCCGACGTACGCGCCGATCGCGCCCGCTCCAACAACGGCGTATCGTTTCACGGATTGCATCACCTACAAGTATCACGCCGCCCCCCCGGACCGGACGCTCTGCGCGCGAGTGGTAGGAATGCGAGCGCGAACGGCGGGAAACGGGCCCCGAACGCTTACTCCGCGCGCGCCTCGCGCTCGAGCAGCGCGCGCTTGCGCGCGAGGCCCCAGCGGTAGCCGGCCGGCTCGCCGTTCTCGCGGACGGCGCGGTGGCACGGGATCGCGACGGCGAGCCGGTTCGCGGCGCACGCGGCGCCGGCTGCCTGCGCTGCACCCGGAGTGCCCGCGGCCCGCGCGAGCGCGGCGTACGACACCGTCCGCCCCGGCCCGACGGCGCGCAGCGCGTTCCACACCCGGCGCTGAAACGCCGTCCCGCGGACGTCCAGCCGCAAGCCGGCCGGCGCGGTTCCGCCGTCCACCAGCGCCACCGCCGCGGCGAGCGTGACTCCCAGCGCCGCGTCGTCGCGAACGCGCGCGGCGTGCGGGAAGTGGGCGGCAAGGGCCGTCTCGACGTCGGCGTCCCCGTCGCCGAGTTCGATCGCGCAGACGCCGCGTTCGCTCGTCGCCACCAGGACCCGGCCGAGCGAACACGCCGCCGTGGCGAACGCGATCCGCTCCCCTCGTCCGCCCGACCGCACCCGGCCCGGCGTCATGCCGAGCACCGGCTCTCCGTAAACCCGGCTGGTCGAACCGAATCCCGCCTCGTGAATCGCCTCGGTGACCGACCCTCCGCCCCGGAGCCGCTCCCGCAGCCGCTCGTCGCGCCGCGCCCGCAGGTACTCGCCCGGCGTCACGCCCAGCACGCGCCGGAAGACCCGCTGGAAATGGAACCGGCTCAGGCCGACCTCGCGGGCCACCTCGGCGATCCCCGGCGGCTCGTCGGCCGCCAGCAGGGTCGCCGCCCGGTCGATCAACCGGGCGGCCGCGGCGTCGGCGCCCGCCTCTTCGGGCGCGCAGCGCTTGCACGGGCGGAAGCCGGCCGCGCGCGCCTCGGCGGAGCCTGCGAACGGTACGACGTTGCGACGGTCGGGCGTGCGCGCCGGGCAGCCGCTGCGGCAGAAGATCCCGGTCGTGCGCACGCCGAAGCGGAAGGTCTCGTCCGGCCGCCGGCCGGCGATCGCCGACCAGTGCCGGTCGCTTACGGTCTGGGGGGTGTCCATGGATGCAGCGTACCTCGCTTCATCGTCCGCTCGCGTTCCGTGGATTGCTCCGGCACTCCGGGTTCACTTTCCGATGCAGAACCGCGCGAAAACGCCGTCGAGGACGGCCTCCGTCGCCTGGGCACCCGTGATCTGGGCGAGGGCCGCCGAGGTCAGCACGAGATCGGGCGCGAGCAGGTCCACCGGCGCGCCCGCGGCCAGCGTGGCGCTCGCGCCGGCGAGTGCTTCGCGCGCCCGGGCGACCGCATCGGCCTGGCGAGCCGAGGCGAGATGAGGCCGGGCGAGGTCGAGCGTCTCGCCGTCCCAGCCGGACCGCGCAACGGCGGCCTCGACCGCCGCGAGCGAGGCCGGATCGTAGGCCGACCCGCACAGCGCATCGTGCTCGGCGGAGTCGCGCGATGCGTAGCCGAGCGTCCCGAGATCCCG
>JAQBPL010000050.1 GCA_028287545.1 Vulcanimicrobiota bacterium
GAGCGTGGCATTGCGGCGAAGGACCACCCAGGACCGCTGGAAGGGGGCTACTGCTTCATGCGTCACGTCTGGGAGCGTACACCCATCCGAGGTCGATTTCGCGATTGTGTGGGGAATTTTGCCTTCCTCTCGACTCTTGAATAACTATGCATTTGATGTATAATTATGCACTATGATCACTTTGCCGGCGGCGGCCCGGCTGCGCGGGCGGAACGTTCTCTCGGTCACGGATCTCGGTTCGGATGAGTTGACGAGCCTGCTTGCTCTGGGCACGACGCTCAAGGAACGTGGGCGCGAGCAGATGACCCTGCTGCGCGGCAAGACGCTCGTCATGCTCTTCGAGAAGCCCTCGCTGCGGACTCGCGTCTCCTTTGAAGCCGGGATGACTCAGCTCGGCGGCCACGCCATCGCCGTCAACGGAAGCGACGTCGGAATCGGCACCCGCGAGACGCCGGAGGATGCCGCGCGCGTGCTCTCCCGGTACGGCGATGCGATCGTGTACCGGACTCACGCGCACGAGCCGTTGGTGCGGTTCGCCGGCGCGGCGACCGTCCCGACGATCAACGCGCTCTCCGAGGCCGCGCATCCGTGCCAGGCGATCGCCGACTTGCTCACGATCCGCGAACGGTTCGGGACCCTGCAGGGGCTGCGCATCGCGTTCGTCGGCGACGCCCGCAACAACGTGGCGATCTCGCTCGCCGAAGCAGCTGCGCTGTGCGGAATGTCGATCACCTTCGCCGCGCCGGTCACGCACCGGCCCAGCGACGCCTTTCTCGCGCGGCTGGTGAAACTCGGCGCGTCGCACAGCGTCACCGCCCGCGCGTTCACCTCGCCGATTCGAGCCGTGCGCGACGTCGACGTCGTGTACACCGACGTGTGGACGTCGATGGGCGACGAGCAGTTCGTGGAGCGCAACCTGGCCGCGCTGCGCCCGTATCAAGTCGACGCCGCGCTCATGGGTGCCGCGGCGAACCACGCGCTCTTCATGCACTGTCTTCCGGCACATCGCGGCGAAGAGGTCACGGCCGAGGTGATCGACGGGGCGCAGAGCGTCGTCTTCGACCAAGCCGAAAACCGGCTGCACGCGCAGAAAGCGCTGCTCCTCGCCCTCCTCACCGATCTCCGCGGCCTAACGGACTGAGTATGGACACGACGCTTCAACAACCAAAGACCAAGCGCCAGCGCGCGATCCTCTCGCTGATCGCATCGCGGCCGATCCACTCGCAGGACGAACTCGCCGTGCTGCTCGAGCAGCAGGGCTATGAAGTCACGC
Organism: Vulcanimicrobiota bacterium; assembly: GCA_028287545.1. The sequence goes on from JAQBPL010000050.1 coordinate 1,274, forward strand.
AAGCGACCGTCTCGCGCGACGTCAAGGAACTGGGGCTGCTCAAGGTTCCGCTCAAAGGCGGCGCCGGCGGCGCGTTCAAGTACGTCGAGCCGACCGTCGGCCCCGCGTTCTCGTCGCGACTGCACCGGGTCGTCTCCGAAGTCGTGATTCAGGCGCGCTCGAGCATGAACCAAATCGTGCTGCGCACCCATCCCGGCACGGCGATGATGCTCGCCGCCGCTATTGACTCCGCCGACTGGCCTGAAATTCTCGGCACGATCGGCGGCGACGACACCGTCCTCGTCATTTGCGAGAAACCCGAAGCCACCCCAATGATCAAACAACGCTTCGAAGACATGCGTGGAGAGCAGTAGTTCAGTGAAAATCGTACTTGCGTATAGCGGCGGACTTGATACATCGGTCCTGCTCAAGCAGTTCATCGATCAAGGCCATCAAGTCGTCGCTATGACGCTGAACCTTGGCGAGTCCGACATGGTCGCCGGGGAAGGTTCGCAGGACGCGCTCGAAGCGGTTCGGCAGAAGGCGTTGAAGCTCGGGGCGGTCGATGCCGTGCTGATCGATGCTCGCGAGCGTTTCATCAGCGACTACGCGTTCAAGGCGCTCGCGGCGAACGCGCTGTATCAGGGCGTCTATCCGCTGAGCGCCGCGCTGTCGCGGCCGCTGATCGCGGATCTGCTGGTGGAGACGGCGCTCGAGCACGGCGCCGATGCGGTCGCGCATGGCTGCACCGGCAAGGGCAACGACCAAGTGCGGATCGAGGTCGGCGTGCGCGCGAAGGCACCGCACCTCAAGACGCTCGCGCCGCTGCGCGACAACCCACTCTCGCGTCCCGACGCGATCGCCTACGCGCAAGCGCACGGCGTGCCGATCTCGCACACCGCGGCGAAGCCGTACTCCGTCGACGCCAACCTCTGGGGTCGTTCGATCGAAGCCGGCGTGCTCGAGAATCCCTGGAACGCGCCGCCCGAAGACGCCTACGCGTGGTCGGTCGCTCCCGAGAACGCGCCCGCGGGCGGCGACGAGATCGTCATCGCGTTTCACCACGGCATCCCGTCCATCCAGGGGAAGACGGGCGCCGAGATGGTGTTCGAACTGAACAAGGTCGCCGGCAAGAACGGCGTCGGCCGGATCGACATGATCGAAGACCGCGTCGTCGGTTTGAAGTCGCGCGAAGTGTACGAGTGCCCGGGCAGCGTGACGCTGATCGAAGCGCACAAGGCACTCGAGCGGCTCACGCTCACCCGCGACGAACTGCGCTTGAAGGCGTCGCTCGACCAGAAGTACGCGGAGCTCATCTACGATGCGCTTTGGTCGGCGCCTCTGCGCGACGCGCTCGATGCGTTCAACGCGAAGATCGCCGAACGCCTCACCGGCGAAGTGCGGGTCAGGCTCGTGCGCGGCCGCGCGGTCGTCACCGGGTCTTCGTCGCCGTTCGCGCTCTACGACGAATCGCTCGCCACGTACGGTGCCGGCGACACGTTCCGCCACGACGCCGCCGGCGGCTTCATCCAGATCTGGGGCCTCCCGGTCGCCGCCGGCGCGGCAAAAGCCGCCGAAGCCGCAAACCGCGCCACCCCGCAGCTGGCGTAGCACAACTCATGGCCGGCCTTCAGTGGGGTGGACGGTTCGCGTCGACTCCTGACGCATCACTTCTCGCGTTTGGATCGTCGCTGGGCGACGATCTCTTCATCGCGCGCTACGATGCGTTGTGTTCGCTCGGCCACGTCGCCGCGTTGCGCGGCGGCGGGATCATCTCCGACGACGACGCGACCGTTCTGACGGAAGCGCTGAACGTCGTGTCGTCGGAGATCGCCGACGGTTCGTTCAATGCGTGGGCGATCGGGCAATCGTTCGAAGACGTGCACGGTGCGATCGACGCGCGCGTGCGCGAGCTCGCGGGAAAAGCCGGAGAACGGCTGCACGCCGGCCGCAGCCGCAACGACCAGGTCGCGACGACCCTCCAGCTGTACGCGCGCGACATGGCGACGAACGGCGCGCGGCTCGCCCTGGACATCGCCGCACTCTGCGAAGATCGCGCGACGGTTGCGCTCGAGCGGCAGACCCTGCTCGCCGCCACCACGCACTGGCAGCCGGCGCAGCCGGTTTTGCTCGCGCTGTGGCTCGACGCGCTGGCGCAAGGCTTCGTTCGCGCGGCGGAGCGCTTCGTCTCCGTCGCCGCCGACGCGACGCGCTTCTGCCCGCTGGGCAGCGCCGCGCTCGCCGGATCGTCGCTTCCGCTCGACCGGGATGCTGCCGCGCGCGTGCTCGGCTTCGCGGCGCCGTCGCGCAACGCGCTCGATGCGGTCGGCGACCGCGACGTCGTGCTCGATCTGCTCAACGCGGTGATGCGCGCGACGGTCGCCGCCTCCCGCGCGAGCGAAGAGCTCGTCATCTGGGCCACGCCCGCGTTCGGTTACATCCGGCTCGACGACGCCGCCTCGACCGGGTCGAGCCTGATGCCGCAGAAACGCAATCCCGATCCGTTCGAGCTCGTCCGCGGAGCCGGCGCGCGGTCGATCGGAACGTACACCGGCGCGGTCGCGTCGATCAACGGGATGGCGCTCTCCTACCATCGCGATCTGCAGGAAACCAAATCGCTCGTCATCCATGGCGTCGGCGCCGGACTGGCGGCGCTCGACGCGTTCCGGCGCGCGTTCGCGCACGTGCACTTCAACCACGCCGAGATGACCGCGCGCGCCGGAGCGGGCTACACGGTCGCAACCGATCTCGCCGACGCGGTGATTCTGGCCGGAGCAACCGCGCGCGAAGCGCACCGGGCCGTCGGAGAACGCGTCCTCGCCGCCGAAGAGGAAGGACGCGCGCTCGATCGCGAGGACGCCCGGCGGCTCGGAGTCCCCGATGCCCCCGTCGACCCGCTCGGTTCCGTCCTCGGCAAGCGGACCTCGGGCTCCACCCATCCCGATGCCGTCGCCGCCTCGATCGCCCGAACGCGCGAGGAGATGGCCGCGCTCTCGAAAGGTCTCTCGTGATTACCGCCCACGTCGTCGGCGCAAGCGGCTATGCAGCCGCCGAGCTGATTCGCCTCATCGACCGCCATCCGTCGGTGGCGCTCGGCGTGCTCGAAAGCCGCTCGAGCGCCGGGGTAGCCGTCGGCGACGTGTTCCCGTGGCTGCCGCACCTCCACCTCGCCTTCGACGAGACGGGGACGACGCTGGCGCGCGTGCGCGAAGACGACATCGTGTTCATCGCGGGCGGCCGCGAGCTCGCGCGCGAGCAGGCCGCTGGATTCCTCGCCAAAGGCGCCCGGGTGATCGACCTCTCGGATGCCTTTCGGCTCGAAGAGCACGCCGGCGAAGCCGTCTTCGGGTTTCCGGAACGGTATCGCGATCAGATCGCGGGCGCGCGGCTCATCGCGAATCCCGGCTGCTACGTCACGGCTTCGCTGCTGGCGCTCGTTCCGCTCGCACCGCTAGCCGACCGCATCGCCTCGATCGTCATCGACGCGAAGAGCGGGATCACCGGTGCCGGGCGTTCGCCTTCGGTCGGTTCTCTCTTCGCGGAAGTGGACGGCGACGTGCGAGCGTACGGTTTGAGCGGACACCGCCACGGACCCGAGATCGTGCAAGAAGCGCGCGCCGCAGGCATCGACGCGACGATCGTCTTCTCTCCGCACGTCGTTCCGCTCAAGCGCGGTCTGCTCGCCGACCTCTACCTCATCCCGAAGGCGCCGATCGCGCGTGAAGAGGTCGTCGCGCTGTACGAACGGTTCTACGCCGCGAGCCCTTTCGTCACGGTCTTTCGCGACCTGCGCGCGCCGCATCTGCCGGCGCTCGAAGGAACGAACGACGCGCATCTGGCCGTCGCCGAACGCGAAGGCATCGTCCAGGTCCTCGCGGCGCTCGACAACATCGGCAAAGGCGCCGCTGGACAAGCGGTCCAGAACATGAACATCATGCTCGGTCTTCCGGAGGAACAGGGTTTCCATGCTCGCACCCACGCACGCTGACCACGCCAACGGCAACACGTCCGACGTTCGGCTGATTCAAGTCCGCGGCGGCCTCGGCGCGGTGCCGGGTCTGCGCATGGCCGGCGTCCACGCCGGGATCAAAAAGCGGAAGACCGACTTGGCGCTGATCGTCCTGCCCGGGCCGCACGTCTGCGCGCAGGTGATCACCACCAACGAGATCAAGGCCGCGCCGCTGCTTGCAACGAGCGCGCACCTCGAGGCCGACGGTGACGCGATCGCGGCGATCGTCTGCAATTCGGGTTGCGCCAACGCCTGCACGGGCGAACGCGGGCTGCGCGACGCACAGAACACCGCGCGCCACGCTGCGACCGTGCTCGGCCTGCGCGCGAGCCAAGTCGTCGTCGCGTCGACCGGCGTCATCGGCGTGACGCTGCCGATGGACCGCGTCTCGAAGGGTCTGGACCGCGCCGCGAAAGCGCTCGCCGAAGGCAACGAAGCCGCCTACGATGCGGCCGAAGCGATCATGACGACCGACCACGTGCCGAAGCTCGCGGCGTACGCATGGACGGAGAACGGCAAACGGCACGTCGTCGGCGGGATCGCCAAAGGCTCGGGGATGATCGCTCCCAACATGGCGACGATGCTCGCGTTTCTGGTCACCGACGCCGCCGTCTCGCGCGCGTCGCTGACCGAAGCCCTGCGCGAAGCCGCCGACGGAACGTTCAACATGATCTCGGTCGACGGCGACATGTCGACCAACGACGCGGTGTACGCCTGCGCGAAGCCCGGTAAGGGCGAAGCAACGCCGGGCCTGCGGGCAGCGCTCGCGGCGGTCTGTCACGATCTCGCGGTCGGCATGGTCAAGGACGGCGAGGGCGCGACCAAGACGTTCACCTTCACGGTCAGCGGCGCACGCGACACGCAGCAGGCGCGCACGATCGCGCGTGCCGTCATCAACTCGAGCCTGGTCAAGACCGCGCTGTACGGCGAAGACCCGAACTGGGGACGCATCGTCGCCGCCGCCGGGTCGGTCGGCGCCGGGATGGACCCGGAAACCTGGTCGCTGTATCTTGGCGGACAAACCTGGGTCGAACGCGGCGCGATCGAGGCGATGAGCGAAGCCGAAGCGCACCACGTTCTCGAAGAGCAGGCCGTCGAAGCACGCCTGGACCTCGGCCTCGGCGACGCGACCGCGACCGCGTGGGGCTGCGACCTGACCGGCGACTACGTGCGCATCAACGCGCATTACCGGACGTGAGCGATATGCTTCAGGTCTCCCGCGGCGCGCGTCTGGTGACGCAGCATCCGCACGTCATGAAGAACTACGGTCGCCTCGAGATCAACATCGTGCGCGGCGAGGGGTGCTGGCTGTACGACGAGTCGGGGAACGCGTACCTCGATCTGGTAGCGGGGATCGCGGTGTGTGCCCTCGGCC
>JAQBPL010000054.1 GCA_028287545.1 Vulcanimicrobiota bacterium
CCCGAGATTCTCGAGCGAAGCGTCGCCCGCCAGGTGGGCGCTCATCGTCATGCGCCGGGCGTAAAACCGCGTCACGTCGGGATCGGAGAGCCAGTCGTGCGCGATCACGTACAAGATCGAGTACGACAGCGCGGCGTTCCGGTGGGACTCGATGCGTTCGAACCACCGCGCGGCCTCGAGCGCCCGCTCCTGCGCTTCCTCGAAGTCCTCGCGGTAGAACGCGGCCAGTCCGGTCCGCTGCAGGGTACGGCCGACGATCGAGGCGTTGTCCAGTCCGCGCCCGATCTCCAGCGCTTCGCGAGCATATGCGGCGCTCGCCGCGTCAGCGCCGTGCCGGGCGGCAACGACCGCCCGCATCGAGAGAAACGCCGGAACCAGTTCCTCCGCGACGTCCTCGGTCGTTTCGAGCAGCCGCGCCACTTCGTCGATCTCGTTGGTGCTGACCATGACGGGCATCAATAAGTCCAGGATGTACGCTCGAACGCGGCCGTCGGAATGCGCGGCCGCGCGCTTCAGCAGTGCGAGGCCGCCCTGCATGTCGCCGCCCGTGACCGCCTTCATCCCGCGCAGCGCGATCGCGATCGGATCGCGAATGCGCGCCGAGGCGGGGAACCGCCCGAGCAGCGCGACGATGTCTGCATGCCGGCCCATCGCGCATGTCTCGTAGAAATGCTCCAGCGTGACCACCGGCTCGGCGGGGTGGCCGCTCAGCATCGCTGGACTTCGCGGGTGCCGTGCGCATGGAGCGCCGCCCCCACCCTTGAGGCGGCGTACCGGAGCGACGCGCCGCCTGGAGCGCGGCCCATTGTGTCGAGACCGTTGACGGCGCTCGCCTGAACTCCTGTCGCGAGCGGGCGCTGCGTACGCTCGGCCCACGATGTCGACGAAGCGATCACCGCGCTACTCGGTCATCGTCGCGACGAGTTTTTTCGGCGCGACCAGGACGTAGCTCTCGTAGATCCAGTCGCAGAGGATCCCGACCGGCGGCTTCGAGCCGGCCTCGAAGAGCGCGGTGACCCAACCGCTCTTGCCGAGATTGTAGCGGGTCGGCAGGGTGAACGGCAGCCCGAGGGCCGCGTCGTTCGACAAGCCGAGCTTCACCGTTAGCGAAAGCCGTCCGGCCGTGCGGTCGTAGCCGATGAAGGCGAAGACCTTCTTCGCGACCTTCATCGCGCTCTCGCCCCACGGGAAATCCTCGTACGCGGCGGGGAGGCCCAGCGAATACGTTCGCAAGGCCCGATGCGCCGCGGCGAGCGGGTTCATCGCCATGCCGCCTCCGCCGATCTGCCACCATGCTTCGCTCCGCACCCCGCGCCTTCATCGCGGCCGGCTCGCCTCAGAACAAACGCGTCTCGGCGAGGTCCATGTCGTACTGGACCGTGCGGAAGATGTCGTCCGGGATCTCGCCGCGGTCGCGCAGCTGCACGATCGCGCGCCGCTCCGCGTGGATCAGGATGCGCTGCGCTTCGTGATCGAAGCGGCTCTCCGCGGTCTCGCCGGTGTCGCCGTCCGGCTCGTGGCGACGCAGGTGCTCGATGCGATGGCGGTACTCGTCGCGCAGCCGATCGAGGACTTCGAGTTCGTGCGGCTCGGTGTGGTCGCGCTGCAGCTCGTCGATGGCGCGCAATCCGGCTTCCAGCGCGGCGACGCGCACGGCGATCTCGCGCTGCTCGCCGTCGCTCGCGCCGTCGACCTTCAGCCAGCGCAGCAGCGGAATCAGCGTGAGTCCCTGTCCGACCAGCGTCACGAAGATGACGACGAACGTGATGAACACGATCGCGTCGCGGCCGGGGAAGACGGTGCCGCTCTCGGTGCGGTACGGAATCGCCAGCGCCGCCGCGAGCGAGACGATGCCGCGCATCCCCGTCCAGCCGATGACCGCAGCGGACGACCACGGCAGCAACGGACCGCGTTTGCTGACCGACCCGATCCGGCGCGTGATCAGCGTCGCCGAAGAAACCCAGGCAAGACGCACGACGATCAGCACGAGGCTCACGCCGAGCGCAGCCGGCAGCAGTGCCAGCACGTCCGTCCCCGCGCCGAGGAGGGCGCGCAACTGCAGTCCGATGGCCAGAAAGACGAACGCGTTGAGCAGGTAGATCCACAGCGTCCAGAAGTTCCCGGCAAGCAGACGCGATTCGGGCGTGTAGATCTCCGAAGACCGGCGCGAGATCAAGATTCCGGCGACGACCGTCGCGAGAACGCCGGAGACGTGCAGCGCCTGGCCGGCAAGATATGCCGCATAGGCCGCGCCGATGACGCTGAGGCTGTCGATCAGCGAATCGCTCAAATCGTATGTGCGCAGCAGCAGCGCGAGCCGTTCCACAGCCCACGACACCGCGAGTCCGACGGCGATTCCGCCGAGCGCGACGAGAACGAACGAGCCGGCAGCCCATGCGAGGGCGAACGCACCGGTCGCCGCGGCGGCGATCGCGTAGCCGTAGATCACCAGCGCCGTTGCGTCGTTGACCAGCCCTTCGCCCTCGAGCACCGCTACGGTGCGGCGCGGGACCGCGAAGCGTTCGAACGTCGCCGACGCGGCGACCGCGTCCGGCGGCGCGACGATCGCGCCGAGCACGAAGGCGGCGGCCCACCCAAGACCGGGCACGGCGCGTTCGGCGAAGATCGCGACGGCGACCGTGCTGACGACGACCAGGCCGATCGCCAGCCGCAGAATCGGCTGGAGGTTGCTGCGGAACATCTCCCAGTCCGTCCGCCAGCCGCCACTGAAGAGCAGCGGCGGCAGGATCGCGAGGAAAATCCAGTCCGGCGAGATCCGCACCGGCGGCAGGCCGGGGAGGAAGGCGAGCGCCGTTCCGGCCAGCACGAACACGATCGGATAGGGCAGCGCGAGGCGCTTCGCGACGACCGCGAAGGCGATCGTAGCGATCAGGCCCAGGAAGAGCAGCACCGGTTCGCTCACGAGCCGACCCCGTTCGAGCAGGCGGTCACCGTCCCCGCGGGTACGAGGCCCCCGTGCGAAATGATACGGCCGTCGTAGACGAGACCATCGATTCGATCGCCGAGCTCGAGCGCCGCATCCTGGCCGATGCATCCCACCATCAGCGGGCCATCGAGCTTCTGACGAAAGGGATCGGCCGGCCGCGGACCCTGTACCTGACGATCACCGCCCTGCTGACCTGGATGGCGGGGAACGTCGTGGCGCTGGCGGTCGCCCACACCGCGCCGGACCCGCCCCCCTTCGCCTGGCTCGCCCTGATCTGCACGGTGGGCTCCTTCGTGACGACCTTCATGATCCTGATCAGCGCCAATCGCGGCGATGCCTTGGACCAGCAGCGGGACCGGCTCTCCCTGCAGATCGCCTTACTGACCGATCGCAAAACCGCCAAGATCATTTCGCTGCTCGAAGAACTCCGCCGGGACATGCCCAGCGTGCGCAACCGGGTGGACAACGAAGCAAGCGAGCTCTCGCAGGCGACGGATCCGCACGCTATCTCTGCCGAACTTGACAAGCGAACTCCCAACCTCATCGATTCGTTCGAAAAGTGACGGTACCCGGTTTGAGAGGACGACGCTGACGCGCCCCGAACCGGGGGCGAGTCGTGCGGAAGCCTCGTGCTCCGCTCTTTTCGCGTCAGCACCTCGAAGAACCGGAGAACCGATGTCCCGTACTTTCCGCGCCGTTGCCGCATTCGGCATTGCCGCGCTCTGCGTCTCGC
>JAQBPL010000056.1 GCA_028287545.1 Vulcanimicrobiota bacterium
AGACGATTTGGAGAATGAGGAAACAAGTGCGCCGGTCGCTGTTTGATAAAGTCTGGGACGCGCACGTCGTCGAGGAACTGCCGGGCGGCAACGCGCTCGTGTTCATGGACCTCGTCGTCGCGCACGAGATCACCACGCCCCCGGGTGCGATCGCGATCGAGAAAGAGTTCGACGACAAACTTTACGAGCCCGGCCGCATCGTCGCGATGATCGACCACGTCGCCCCCGCCAAAGACGCGGCGACCGCCCTGCAGGCGCAGACCGTGCGCACGTGGGCGAAGCGCCAAGGGATTCGCTTCCACGACATCGGCAACAACGGGATCTGCCACGTGCTCGTCCCCGAACGCGGGTACGTCACGCCCGGGATGACGGTGTGCTGCGGCGACAGCCACACCTGCACGCTGGGGGCGTTCGGCGCCTTCGCGCTCGGCATCGGCACGACCGCGCAAGCCGGCGCGATGCTCGCCGGATGCCTGATCCTCCAGCGCCCGAAGGTCATGCGGATCGAGATCACCGGCGAACTTCCGCCGGACGCGACCGCCAAGGACCTCACGCTCTCCGTCATCGCGACGATCGGCTTCCGCGGCGGCACCGGCTACGTGCTAGAATACACCGGCTCCGCCGTCCGCGCGCTGAACATGGAACAGCGGATGACGCTGTGCAACATGGCGATCGAAGCGGGCGCGACGACCGGGATCATCGCCTCTGACGCGACGACGGCGGCGTACCTCGCGGCCACGCCCGGCGCACCGGAGAACTGGGTCGGGCTGCAAGCCGACGACGACGCGGAATACGCCGCGACGGTGACGATCGACGGCAGCGCGATCCGCCCGGTGGTCTCGTGGGGGACGAACCCCGGCGAGTGCTCGCCGGTCGACGGCATCGTGCCCTTCGACGCGCCGGCGGAATCGCTGGCGTACATGGACTTGCAGCCGGGTCAGTCGTTGCGCAGCATCGCGATCGATCAGGCCTTCATCGGCTCGTGCACGAACTCGCGCATCGGCGATCTGCGCGCGGCCGCGGCGGTTTTGCGCGGACAGCAGGTCAGCGTTCCGACGATCATCACGCCGGGTTCGCAAGCGGTGCGCAGGCAAGCCGAGAAAGAAGGCTTGCACGACATCTTCCAGGACGCCGGCGCGCTGTGGACCCACTCGTCCTGCGGTCCGTGTTTGGGGATGTCGATGGGCGTCCTCGCGGCGGGAACGCGCTGCGTCTCCTCGTCGAACCGCAACTTCCCGGGCCGCATGGGTGACGGCGGACGCGTTCACCTCGCGGCACCGGCGGTCGTCGCCGCGTCGGCGATTCTGGGGCGCATCGCGTCGCCGACCGAGGTCCTTCGACAGGCTCAGGATGACAGGATGTTGGCTCAGGATGACCGTGCGGCGGTGCCGGCGTGATCGTTGAGGGCAGCGTTCTTCCGATTCCTCGGGCGAACATCGACACCGATCAGATCATTCCGGCGCACTACCTCACGCGCATCGACGCCGACGGGATGGGCGAACATCTCTTCGAAGGGATGCCGGACGGCGTGCACCTGCTCGCGCTCCATCCCGGCGCCTCGATCATCGTCACCGGTGAGAACTTCGGCTGCGGTTCCTCGCGCGAACACGCCGCGTGGGCGCTGCTGGGCCGCGGCTTCAAGGCGGTGATCGCGCCGAGCTTCGCGCGCATCTTCCACGAGAACGCCTATAACAACGGCGTCGTCCCGGTGATCCTCCCGCAGGAGACGGTCGACGAACTCATGGGCGCGCGTTCGATCGCGATCGACGTCGACGGCGAGACGCTGCGCGCGGACGGCGGCGAGCCGATTCCCTTCACGCTCGATCCGCTGCGCAAGCAGTTCGTTCTGGGCGGCGGCTTCCTCAAGTATCTCAACGGAAAGATCGCCGACGTGCGCGCGTGGGAAGCCGCACGATGAGCACGATCGCGGTTCTGCCCGGCGACGGGATCGGACCGGAAGTGACGGCCGCCGCGGTGCGCGTGCTGCAGGCGGCGGTGCCGTCGTGCGCGTTCATCGAAGGCGCGGTCGGCGCGGCGGCGATCGCCTCGCACGGCACGCCGCTGCCTGATGAGACCCTAGAGCTGGCGCGCGGCGCGGATGCGATCCTGTTCGGCGCAGTCGGCGGTCCGGGCTTCGAACACCTCACTCCCGACAAACGTCCCGAAGCGTCGATCCTCGGCTTGCGCAAAGAGTTTGGCTTGTACTCCAACGTGCGGCCGTCGCGCGTGTTCGCGGGCCTCGAGCAGCGTTCGCCGCTGCGCGCGGAGCTCGCGACCGGAATGGACCTCGTGTTCGTGCGCGAGCTGACCGGCGGACTCTACTTCGGACCCAAGAGCCTCGAGGTCGAAGACGGCGTATTGACCGCGCGCGACGGCTTGGTGTACCGCGACTTCGAGATCGAACGGATCGCACGGTTCGCGTTCGCGTTGGCCCGCTCGCGCCGCAAGCGCGTCACGTCGATCGATAAATCGAACGTGCTGGTCTCCTCGCAGCTGTGGCGGCGCATCGTCAGCGAGGTCGCGGCTGAGTTTTCCGACGTCGAACTCGAGCACATGCTCGTCGACAACGCCGCGATGCAGCTGGTCCGCGACCCGCGCGCGTTCGACGTGATCGTCACCGAGAACATGTTCGGCGACATCCTCTCGGACGAAGCCGCGATGATCACCGGCACGATCGGCACCGCGCCGAGCGCGAGCCTCGGTGCCGACCCGGACGCCCGCGGATTCGGCCTCTACGAGCCGATCAGCGGCACCGCTCCCGATATCGCCGGCCGCGGCATCGCTAACCCGGCCGGGGCGATCCTCTCGGCCGCTCTGCTGGCGCGCTTCTCGCTCGGCGACGACGCTGCGGCATCGCGCATCGAAACGGCGGTCGCACAAGCGCTCGAAGCGGGTCCGCACACCGCCGACCTCGGCGGCGCGGCATCGACCGGCGCATTCACCGACGCGGTGCTGGAACGGCTGACGCAACCGGTATACGCTCGCTAGGACGGAGCACGCTCGACGTTACCTTTGCCGCACATTGCGGTACGGAGTAACGTCGGGCGCGTCTCCATGAGCGCGGCCGAGCGCCTCCCTGGGAGATACCGCCACGTCCGACTCAATTCGACCCGCGCGTAACGCGGCGCCGCTTTCCGCTACCGTGCGTTCGAACTGGGGCGTCGGCGCCGTGCTCGTCCTCATCCATCTCGGAGCGCTCGCCGCGTTGCTGCCGGGCTGCTCCTCCTGGCCGGCGGTCGCGGTCATGCTTGTGCTGACCTACCTCACCGGCGGGATCGGGATCGCCTTGGGCTTTCACCGCGCGCTTACGCATCGCAGCTATCGGTTGTGGCGACCGCTCGAGTATGGAGTGACCGTCTTGGGTTGTCTCGCGCTGCAAGGCTCGCCAATCGATTGGGTGGCCACGCATCGGAAGCACCACGCGCACACCGACGAGCCCGGCGATCCGCACGATGCGAACGCGGGCTTCGCATGGTCGCATATGCTTTGGATGGTGCTGCCGAACCCTTCACTGCTCGATGCGGAACAGCGCGAACGGTTCGCACCTGACCTCACCGCCGACCCGTTCTATCGCCGCATCGATCGCGCGCACGTCTTCTTCACGTTCATCCTTGCGGCGTTGCTCTACGCGCTCGGCGGGCTGTCGTGGGTCGTGTGGGGCATCTTCGTGCGGCTCGCGCTGACCTATCAGATCACCTGGCTGGTGAACAGCGCGGCGCACACGGTCGGCTACCGCACGTTCCGCACCGATGACCGCTCGACGAATTGCTGGTGGGTCGCCCTGCTCGGCTGGGGCGAAGGGTGGCACAACAACCACCACGCGTTCCCGTTCTCGGCGCGCCACGGTCTGCGCTGGTTCGAATTCGACTCGACGTGGCTGACGGTGCGGGTGCTCGCAGCGCTCGGACTCGCCAAGGATCTGCGGCTTCCCACCGGCTCGATGCTCGCGCGGCTGCGCTACCGCAGAGCCGCGTAGCGCTCGATCCCGGCCATCTTCGCGAGCGCGTGGAACACCACCGCGAAGTCTTCCTTCGCGTAACCGAACGCGCACGCCGCTGAGAACATCTGCTGCGAGGCCGCCGCGGTCGTCACGGGTACCTCGGTCTCGCGCGCGAGGTCGAGCGCGAGTGCGAGATCTTTTTGGATCATTGTGCAGTCGAAGAGGGCAGACGGCGGCGGATCGAGGACGAACGGGATCCGATACTTGAGGGCGGGCGAGGCGATCACGCCGCCGAGCAGCGTCTCGATCGCGACGCGCCGGTCGATGCCCATCTTCTCCGCCAGCAAGATCCCTTCGCTGAACGCGACGACCTGCACGGCAAGGTTGAGGTTCGCCGCGATCTTGAGCGCCTTCGCACCTCCGACGTCGCCGACGTGACGCACCAAGCCGATCGCCAGGAAAGCCGGTTCGGCGCGTTCGTACGCATCGCGGGGACCGCCGACCATGGTGAGCAGCTTCCCCTCGCGCAGGGTGATGATGCTGCCGAGAACGGGCGCGTCGAGCAGCTGCGCGCCGCGTTCCGCAACGCGATCCGCGAGCTCGCGGACGAGGACCGGCGCGGTCGTGCTCATCTCCGCGACGATCTTCCCGGGCCGCAGTCCGGCGAGAATGCCGTCGGGCCCCTCGAACACCGCCAGCAGCGCGGCGTCGTTCGTCACCATCGTGATGGTGAGATCGCTGCGCTCCGCGACCTCGCGCGGCGAACTCGCGACGACCATTCCCTTGCCGGCGAGCGCTTCAGCCTTCGCGCGGGTGCGGTTATATCCGATCAGCCGGTAGCCGGCGGCCAGCAGCCGTTCCGCCATCCCGCCGCCCATGTGGCCCAAGCCGACGATACCGACCGTGATCTTCGCTTCGCTCATCGCAGTCTGCTCGTTTCAGCGTCAGGATTGAATCGTAATGTACGTGTAGCCGTAGCGCTGCTGTACGACGGCGATCGTCGCGACCATGGACGGTACCACCACGGCACCATCGATCAGGTGCGTGAGGATGTCCGCGGCAACAGCTGATGGCTCGAGCCCGGCCGGGGCATACTTGCGCTTGACTAATCCAACGGCGATTTCTTCGACTGCGGTATGGCACGTCATGAAGATCACGCCTCGTTGCTGGAGAGCCTCGATGCTCGTGTCCTGAAATGGACTCGTGGGGAGATTCGGGTCGCTTGGCCCGTTCACCGCAGAAGTGCGCTGAAGATTGAGGTTTCGCGTGATCGGTTTTCCATCCTTATCGAGGATAGGGAAGTACTCGCCGATTCGATATTTCGACCAGAGGTAGTCGCGGAAGTTGTATGCGCTCGAAGGTCCGTGGTTTGCGGCAGCGATGGCGATCCGGCTCGGATCGATACCGAAGCCGAACTGCAAGCCGTTCAGCGAGTTCTTGATATTATCCAGCACGCTGGGGTGAAAGGCGACGTTCTCGTACACCTGCCGGATCGTAGCCGGTCGTCCGACCGTTGCAGTGAAGGCCGCTTCGTCAAAATGCGCTCGGTTTTCGACGAAGGCCGTCCCGCCCGGAACGAGCTCCGCGGCCGACGCGGAACTCGCAAACGCGCTAAGCGCGCCGAAGGCAACAAATGCTCCCCGATTCATCGAGTGAATCGTATCAGACGTGGTCCGGCGGCGAGTTGCCTATCTAAAGCAATTGTGGCTCGGAACTGTTACGTTTTCGCTTCCAGCTCGCGGACGATCGTCGCGCAGGTCGCGTCGAGCGTCGGATGGTCGGGATCGACGCCGAGCGGAAGGTACTTCCAGCAGCGCTGGCACTTCTCGCCGTCCGCCGGGACGACGACGACCGTCGGTGCGCCGTTCGAGGCGGCGTGGACGCCGCGCAGCGCTGAGACGACCAGCGCTTCGCGCAGGTTGTCGCCGAGCGCGACGAAGCGGTCGTAGTACGGCTCCTGCACGTCGATCGTCGCGTCGAGCTGGAAATCGCGGATGCCTTCGCTCGCCGCGACCTGCGCGCGCAATTCCTTGAGCAGCGACCACGTCGCGAGCGCCGCCTGGTCGACGGGCACGACCGGCGGAAGCTGGAGATCGAAAACCGACTCCGCATCGCCGCGCAGCGCCGGGTCGAGAAATTGCCACGCCTCTTCCGCGGTGAACGAGAGAACCGGGGCCAGCAGAACGCAGAGCGTGCGAAATATCTCGAAGAGCGCCGACTGCGCGCTGCGCCGGCGCGGCGCGTCGGGTGCGCTGGAGTACAGCCGGTCCTTGAGCGCGTCGACGTAGAACCGCGAGAGGTCCTCGATGTCGAATCGGGTCAGCGCCACGTAGGCATCATGGAGGCGGAACGCGCGGTAGTGCTCCGCGACTTCGCCGGCAAACGCGTCGAGCGCCGAGAGGGCGAGCTGATCGAGCGGTTCCATTCGGTCGCGCGGAACGATCGACTCGGGCGTAAGTCCGTCGAGCGCGCCGAGCAGATACTTCAGCCGGTTGCGCAGGTTGCGGTAGACGTTCGAGACGTTATCGAGCAGGTTCGCGCCGAGCCGCACGTCGCCCGTGAACTCGCTGGAGGCGACCCACAGGCGCAGCACGTCGGCGCCGTACTTGCCGATCGCCTCATCGGTCGCCATGTAGTTGCCGGTCGACTTGTGCATCGCGTGACCGTGCTGATCGACGACCCAGCCGTGCGCGATGATCGACTTGTACGGCGCGCGGTCGCGCACCGCCGCAGAGGTGACGAGGTTGGAGCGGAACCAGCCGCGGTACTGATCGCCGCCCTCGAGGTACGCGTCGGCCGGGAACTGCATCCCGCGCTCGACCAGCACCGCGCGCCAGCTCACGCCCGACTCGAACCAGATGTCGACGATGTTCCGTTCTTTCTCGAACGCCGTGCCGCCGCAGCGCGGACAGGTCAGCCCGGGCGGCGCGAACGCGCTCACCGGTTCCGTCCACCACAGATCCGACGCGTTGCCTTCGTCGAACGAACGCGCGCGCATCGCCTGCGCGAGGTTGCGCGCGAGCGCCGGATCGAGCAGCGACTCGTTGCACGCCGTGCAGACGACGGCCGGGATCGGCGTCCCCCACGCGCGCTGGCGCGACACGCACCACTCGGGATGGTTCTCCACCATCTGTGTCATGCGCGTCTCGCCCCAGGCCGGCAGAAACTGCACGTCGTGCACGGCGCGCTCGGCTCGCTCGCGCAAACCGTGGCGGTCCATCCCGATGAACCACTGCGCCGTCGCGCGGTACACGACCGGGTTCTTGCAGCGCCAGCAGTGCGGGTAGCTGTGCTCGTAGGACTCGCTCGCGATCAGCATCCCCGACGCGCGCAGATCGTCGATGATGCGCGGGTTGGCCTCGAAGATGAACATCCCGGCATAGGGGCCTGCCTCGGCGGTGAAGCGGCCGGCGCCGTCGACCGGGTTGAGCACCGGCAGCCCGTACTGCACGCCACTCTCGAAGTCGACTTCGCCGTGTCCCGGCGCGGTGTGCACGGCGCCCGTTCCGGTTTCGAGCTCGACGTAGTCAGCGAGGATCACGAGGGAGTCGCGATCGAGGAACGGATGCCGCACCGCCAGCCGTTCGAGGTCCGCGCCGGGCGCCTCGCCCTGCAGTATCGCCTCGCCGGCGCCCATGCGTTCGAAGAGCGCTCCGGCCAGCTTCTCGGCGACGATGATGTCCTCGCCGCCGACGCGGTAGACGCCGTACGTCGCCGTCGGGTTCAGCGCGATCGCGACGTTCGCCGGAAGGGTCCACGGCGTCGTCGTCCAGATTGCGACCGAGAGCGGCGTGCCGTCGTCGTCGAGGCCGAACTTCTCGAGCAACGCGGGACGCTGCGCCGCGCTCGCCGGGAAGCGAACGTAGACGGAAGGCGAGGTGTGGTCCTTGTACTCGATCTCGGCCTCGGCCAGCGCCGTCTCGTCGTACACGCACCACAGGGTCGAGCGCAGACCCTTATAGAGGTAGTCGCGCTCGGCGAGGTCGGCCAGCGTCTCGACGATCACCGCTTCGTATTCCGGCGCGATCGTCATGTACGGCTCGTCGAAGCGGCCGAACGACGCGCCCATGCGCTGCATCTGCTCGCGCTGGCGGCCCATCCAGTACAGCGCGCGCTCGCGGCACGCGCGGCGCAGCTCGATCGGGTCGGCCGCCCGGAAGTCGAGCTTCAAATGCTTGAGCGTCTCGCGTTCGATCGGCAAGCCGTGCATGTCCCAGCCCGGGACGAAATCGGCGTAGCGGCCGTCCAGCAGGTGGATCTTCACCAGCGCGTCCTTGAGGAAGCGGTTGAGGAAGGTTCCCATGTGCATGTCGCCGTTCGCGTACGGCGGACCGTCGTGCAGGATGTACGGTGCCCCGCCCTGCTCGCCGTTGCGCGCCAGCCGCTTGCGATACGTCTGGTGCTCGGCCCACCACGCGACGCGGGCCGGCTCGCGTTTGGGGAGCTCGGCCCGCATCGGGAAGTCGGTCTTCGGCAGGTTCAGGGTCGAACGGTAATCGCGCACGGTCTCGGACATCGGAACGGCCTGACTTCGGGCGCAACCGTGCGGCGCTCCCCCCGGACCCGCGCGAAAGTTTCGCGTTCCCCGAACGATCGGGCTATGCGGTCGCCGGAACGTCCACTGCGGCGCGGCGGGCCGGGGCGCGCAAGGCGCGTTGCTGCGACCAGCTCTGGCGCAACAGGAACGCACCCATCAGGGCGCACCAGCCATAGGAGAGATCGTGCAGGCCCACCGCCGCCAGCACGCCGGCGCTAACGAAGACCAGGGCGAACGCCATGCCGAGCCGCGAGGCGGCGATCGTCGCGGTGCGGCGGTCGTGACCGCGCCGCCAGAGCGCCGCGCGCAGCACGCGCCCGCCGTCCATCGGATAGGCCGGGATCATGTTGAATACGGCGAGAACGCCGTTGACCAAGGCGACGTAGGTGCCCAGCCGGCCGAGCGCTTCGCCGAACCCGCCCGGCACATAGCGATCGACCGCCAACGTCGCCGCCAGCGAAACGACGCAAAGCAGCGCACTCATCGCCGGTCCGGCCGCGGCGATCGCGGCGTCAGCCCCGGGCGTTCCGGGCTCGGTTTCCAGTTCGGCGACGCCGCCGAAGAGGAACAGCGTGATCGTTCGGGTGCGCACGCCGAAGCGCCGCGCGACCAGCGCGTGCGCGAACTCGTGAGCGACGACGCCGGCGAAAAGCGCCAGGGCGAACAGCGCGCCAAGACCGTACGCTTGGATCACGGGAAGTCCGGCCAAGCCGCGCGCGAGCATCACCGTGATGAACGCGAAGACGGCGAGCCAAGACACGTGCACGCCGACGCGAACACCGAACAGACGACCAAGAAATAACGTCTGCCGTCTCACCGTGCCGCGCACGTTCGCGCGTCAGCGTTCGCCGCCTGCAGACTTTGGTGTAACGTGCGTCACCACTTCGTTCAACACATCGAAGTTGCGTTCGGCGAGCCGCTCGATCTGCGGTCGCACGCTCTGCAAGTGGGCGCTCAACTCGGCACGGCGCGCCCACGCGTCGTCGAGCCGGCGCGCGATCTCCTCCGCGGGCGGAAGCGGTTGGCCCGGGAGAAACAGCGGTCCGGCTGGATAGGCGAGATCCTCGCATAGCGAGGTCACTTTGGGATCGTACGGGAGCGCGAGGAACGGCACGCCGACCCGCGCTGCGATGATCAGCGCGTGCAAGCGCATCCCGATCACGAGCGACGCACGCGCGATCACCTGCGCGGCTTGGCCAAGTGGATAGTCCGGCAGCAGCACCGGCGTCGACGCACACCGCCGGATGATCGCGGTGGAGACCTCGGCGTCGGACGCCCCCCCGAGCGGCAAGAACGCGACGCGTGCGCCATACTTCCCCGCCAGCCGGTCCACGACCGCAGCCAGCGCCGCCGTCGTGGCCTCCGCCGCCTGCCACTTGCGCACCGAGACCACGACCAGCGGCGCGTCGTCGCCGGCGAGCCCTTCGGCCGCGAGGTCCAGCGGCTCGCCGCCCGATTCGAACAGGAACACGGGGTCGGCGGTCCGCTCCACGCGCACGCCGGGAACCAGGGCGCCGAAGAGCTTCTGCGAGCGTTCGTCGCGCACGGTCGCCGCGGCGATCCCGCGGCAGAAGTTGCGGACGATCGCCCGGCCCCAGAAATCGAGCGGCCCGATCGACTGCGCGAAGACCATGGTCGGTTTTCCCGCGCGCACCGCCGTGCGAATCACGTTGCTGTAATAGAGCAGGCTGCGCAGGCTGGTGACGTTTTGGAGCAGTCCGCCGCCGCCGGAGAGCACGACGTCGGCGCGGTCGATCGCGCCGCGGACGCGGCCGAGGTCCATCCGCGGGGTCGCCTCCACGCGGAAGGTGCGAGCGGTTTGCGCCGGGTCGCCGCTCAGCACGTCGACCGCGCAGCCCGGCCAGCGCTCGCGCAGGCGTGAGACGATGACTTCCAGCAGCGCCTCGTCACCGAGGTTCCCGAAACCGTAGTAGCCGCTGAGCAGGAATCGGGGCGCGCCGGCCATCTCACGAACGCCGGAAGCGGCGGTAGGCGACGACCGCGATCGCGCCGACGATCAGGCCGATCACCGCGCCGTTGACGAGCCGCAGCACCGAGATCGCGAGGTGCGTGTGCAGGTGTGAGAACGTGTCGGCCACGTCGCCGAGACCGACCCCGATCGCGAGCGCGAGCAGCCAGCCCCAGCGCGCGCGGTCGGCGGGGAGCAGCGCCGGCACCAGCATCAGGGCCGGAAAGCCGACGAGAAACTCCTTGAGCCGCGGACGGACCTGCAGCAGCGTCGTCAGGTGCGCGCGCAGCGCGAGCTCGATCCCGGACGGCGCGATGTCGCTCTGGTTTCCGCTGCGCACGAGCACGAGGTAACCCGCGCCGATCAGCACGATCCCGGCGACGAGCTGCAGCACCGTGACGGGAGATTCGGCCAGTCGCGCCGGCGCGATGCGCGCACCCCAGCGCGTCGTGAAGAGATACAGCACGAGCGCGATGAGCGGCGGGAGGACGAGGAGTGCCTTCACCCCGCTGAACCGGTCGATCTCGATCATCGTCAGCGGCGTCGAGAGCAGGCCGACGATGACGAGCGCGCCGCCGAGCGTCACGCCGATCGCGATCGCCATCACCCGGATCCCATCGAGGATCGCCGCGCCGGTCGTCGGCGCGGGCTTTGCGCGAAACGCGGGCGCGATCGCGACGAAGCCGGCGACCGCGAAGGCGACCCCGCCGATCAAGGCCAGCACTTTGCGCGCCGCCATGTCGTGGTGCACCGCGAAGCCCGCCGCGACGAGCAGGAGGTCGAGCGCAACGAACGCGATCAGCCAGCGCGGGCCGCCGATCTTGAACGCGTCGAGCAGCAGCAAGAGTATCGCCGGAACGGCGAGCGAAGCCAGCGCGATCTCCCACCAGCGCGTATCGAACTGGTCGATCGGCGAGGCGGTGCCGGTCCGCAGTCCCGCCGCGCGGATGCTCTGCGCGATCTGCCGGACGAGCTCGACGTTGGTCGCTTCGATCGAACGACTGCCCCACTGGTGCGCGAACGGCCGCAGGTAGACGACACGGATGTTGCGCTCGCGCACGCCGAGCGCGTAGCGCGAGACGATCTCCTCAGGCCGAAGTTTGTCCTGTTCGACTTTCGAGATCGCCTGCACGCGGACGGTGGCATTGGGCAGATCCTTCGCGAGCGTCTCGCTCCCGGCTTGGTTCTGCTTGACGTCGTAGGTCTCGATCGTGCCGAAGTTGACCTTCTCGGCCCGCATAACGGCGGCGGTGTCGTCGATCGCGTCGGGATAGCCGACGACCTGATTGCGCAGCCCGAAGAAGATGACGGTGTGCGCGTTGTGTCCCGCGACCTCGTCGTGAAAGAGCGCGCGGATCTGCGGCGCGCGGAAGCGCTCGTCGTTCTGCAGGCGGGGCACCAGATACAGGCCGAGTTCGCGCGCGAGCGCGATGCGATCGGCCGGCAGACCCAGACCCACCGAGCTGAAGTAATCGGCTTGCGTGCGGATCGCGAACACCGTGGGCGACTCGCCGCGCAGCACGCGCACCGCGCGCGGCGAGAACTTGAGCGCGAGCTGCTGCGCGTACCGCGCGGCGGTCGCCGGGTCGTACGCGACCAGATACACCTCGTCGGTGCGAATCCCGTGCACCGCGAGCCGCGCGAACACCGGATCGTGGAATCCCGTCAGCTTCGCCTGCGCCAGCAGGGTCGTCCCGGGATACACCGCCGCGGTCGCCGACGACGACACGGCGCCGCCGAGCTCTTCCTGCACCGCGAGCGACGTCAGCCCCGCGCGCCGCAGCGCGACGAGAAACGCGCGCTGATCGTACGCGTACGAACGCGCGAGCGATTGAAAGTCCGCATCGTCCATGACGATCTCGACGCGGTTCGCGCGATGCTCGTGCCGTTCGCGCCGTACGGCGACGAAGAGCGAGGCGAGTAGCCCGATCGTAAGCAAGGCATACAGCAAACGGCGGTAGGTCACGGTGCCGCGTCTTCGCGGGAAAACAACAAGACCCGCTGTGAAGCGGGCCTTGCTGCCGTCGCGTAGCAGGTTGCCCTACTACC
>JAQBPL010000058.1 GCA_028287545.1 Vulcanimicrobiota bacterium
CCGGTAAGGGTGAAATCGTGCGGTAAGAGCGCACGGCGTTCCACGGTGACGTGGACGCGGGTAAACCCCACCCGGAGCAAGACCGCTCGATTTCCGAAAGGACCGCCTGCCCGGCGGAACGAGCACACGTCGCACCGAGGCCGGCTGTGAGGCCGGCCCCAGAGAGATGGCGGCCACCGCCCCGAGACTTGTCGAGGGGCGGTACAGAATCCGGCGTACAGGCGTCCTCCGCGCCTCGACGCCGCAATGCGCGCAACCCGGCGGGGTCGTCGGCCGGTTGAGCAGAATGATGTCGACCGTGGCCCACTTCACCAAGGACCTGACCGTCGAGCAAGCGTTCAAGACGCATGCCGGCGCCCGCCGCGTGTTCGCGCGCTTCCATCTCGGCGGCTGCTCGAACTGCGCGATCAGCGAGACCGAGACCATCGAACAAGTCAGCGAAGGCTACGGCATTCCGCTCGGCCTGTTGATGGACGACTTGGAAAAACTGTTCGACCAGCCCGCGCTCGAAGTCGGCGACGTCGTGCGGCTCCCCGACGAAATTCGTGCCAAGATCCCGCAGCTCGCCACCGTCCCGGAATTCGGAAAAGTGACCGACTTCGCGGCCGGCGCCTACACGGTCGAGTTCGGTGAAGTGCGGCTCCAAGGTCTCGCCGAGGACTTCATCAAGGTCGACCCCGCGACCGTTCCGGCATAAACGGTCTCGACGAACATCGCGAAGGCTGCTCGAATCGGGCAGCCTTTTCGCTATTACAGAGGCTTACGGTCCATGAACGACTCGTCCGTCCCGTGCCAATGCGAGAGCTCGTGCTCGCCCGCTTTCCAGCACAGGTAGACCGGCCGCCCGTCGCGCATCGACGGGAAATCCAGCAAACCCAAATCCAAGTCCTTGACGACGCAGCCGTGCGCTTCGATCCGGTTGATGAGCCGCACGATCTCCGCTTTGAGCTCGGTGAACGCGCGCGATCGGCGGCGATCGCGGCCGGCGTCGGGGCGGCCGGCGCGCAGCGCGGGATCCGTTTCCAGCAGGCGGATCGCGAGGTCGCGACGTTTTCCCCACAACTCGTCGAGCAGCGGTTCGAGGACCGGAATGAGGGCGTTGGCCTTCTCAGCCGAAAAGAGCTTCATATATGCGTCGTCTTGTCATCGTAACGGGGCTCTCGGGCGCGGGCAAGAGCCAGACGATGAAATCGCTCGAGGACTTCGGATTTGCCTGCCTCGACAGCGCGCCGCCGGTCTTGGCCCGTCCCTTCGTCGCCTTGGTCGACGAAACGGGTCAGGCGAACGCCGCGCTCGCGCTCGACGTGCGAACGCTGGGCCCGTTCGGCGACGCCTTGCTCGCGATCGAGCAGCTGGAGGCCGACGGGCACCGCCCCGAGGTGCTCTTCCTCGACGCCGAGGACGACACGCTCATCCGGCGCTACAGCGAGACGCGCCGACGCCACCCGTACGGCGAGAACGGCGTCGGCCTCGGTGAGGCGATCGCCGCCGAACGCGCGGCGCTGGCAGGCTTGCGCGACCGTGCCGACATCGTGTGGGACACCACTCGGCTGACCTTGGGCCAGCTCAAGGACCGGATCGGCACGACGTTCCTCGGCCCGGACGCGCGCCGTCTGCGGGTCGCGATCGTTGCCTTCGGATTCAAATACGGCGTCCCGCTCGACGCCGACCTCGTCTTCGACGTGCGGTTTCTTCCGAATCCGAACTACGTCGACGGTTTGCGCGAACTCACCGGCGCGGACGGTCCCGTCGCGGCATTTCTCGAAGGGGTCCCGGAGACGGAACCGTTTCTCGAGCTGCTCTTCGCGCTGTTCGATTTTCTGATCCCGCGCTACGAGCAGGAAGGCAAGTCGCAGGTGACCATCGCGATCGGCTGCACCGGCGGCCGCCACCGCAGCGTATACATCGGGCGGCGCATCCTGCGCTACCTGAGCGAGACGACCGGAGTGCTGGGATCCTTCGACGCGCGGGACGTGACGCGATGAGCAGCCGCATGCGACGGTCGCTCGGCGTATGGCGCTGGTTCATCCCGGGCCTGCGGGTGAAACGCTGGCTGCTGATGGCCGCGATTGGTGGTGCGCTCTTCGTCAACGGCGTTTCGCGCTACCTCACCGACGAAGGCTACACGCTGCGCATCAACGAGATGGTCGACGGGGTCGTCTCGGAGGTCTTCCCGCCCGGGTATTTGTCGTGGATCTTCATGGTGCTCGGCGTCGTCCTGGTGTCGCTCGGCATCTGGAAGTGGCTCAACGCAATCGTCACGGCGCTGTCGCCGTATCCGTCGCGGATGATCGACGCGGTGATGGAACGGCGGCTCGAAGCCGGCTACCGGATCGTCGTCGTCGGCGGCGGCACCGGGCTCGCGACGATGCTGCGCGGTCTGAAGAAACAGACGCGCAATCTCACCGCCGTCGTGACCGTTAGCGACGACGGCGGATCGTCCGGGCGGCTGCAAAAAGAACTCGGCGTTCTGCCGCCCGGCGACATCCGCAACTGTCTGGTCGCGCTGGCCGATGACGAAGCCCTCGTCACGGAACTCTTCCGCTATCGCTTCGCAGAGGGTGAGGGGCTCACGGGCCATTCGTTCGGCAACCTCTTCCTCGCCGCGATGACCGGCGTCACCGGCAATTTCGACCAAGCGATCAAAGTCTCGAGCCGCGTCCTCAACGTGAAGGGCAGCGTGCTGCCCTCGACGCTGGCGGTCGTACGGCTGTGCGCCGAGCTGGTCGACGGCCGAATCATCGAGGGCGAATCGAAGATCCCCGAAGCCCGCGGGACGATCGCAAAGGTCTTCCTCGATCCCCCGTACGCCCCGCCGCTCGACGAGGTCATCACGGCGATCCGCTCCGCCGACGCGATCATCCTCGGACCCGGTTCGCTCTACACCTCGATCATGCCGAACCTGCTCGTCGATCGCGTCGCGCGCGAGATCGAGGCCGCGAGCGCCGTGAAGATCTACGTCTGCAACGTCATGACGCAGCCCGGCGAGACCGACGGCTACA
>JAQBPL010000094.1 GCA_028287545.1 Vulcanimicrobiota bacterium
GCAATCGGCGTGACGGGGACGGCGCTGCCGCCGCCTCCGCCGCCGCAGGCATCGAGCGCGGCTACCGCGAGTACCGCCGCGACGGCGGGAAGAGAACGTGAGATCATTGCTGGGTCACCGCCTTGACGAGGGCGCGCGCGAACGGAACGCCGATTCCGGTCACTTGGTCGTAGCCCGTCCCGGCGTTGTAGCCGGGATCGAGCGGCGGCGACGTCGGCGTTGGAGCCGCCGGTTTTTGCTGGTTGTTGCCGTAGACGACATCGTAGAACGTCTGCGCGTAGGTCGGCAGGATCGTGCTGCCCTTCGCGTACTGGGCGTAGAACAGCGGTGCGGCATTGCCGAGCCGATAGCTCTTCGCACCCTGGGCCGTCGCGCACGTTGCGCTCTTCGCGCATGCCTGCAGCACGAGCGCCCACATCGCGGCCATTTGCGGCGCGGCGACGCTGGTGCCCCCGACCGAGCCGACTTGCGTGCCGAACGCCGCATCGACGACCACGGCCATGCCGGTGTAGGGATCGCCGAGCAGCGACACGTCGGGCTGATTGCGCATCGTACCGGTGACGCCAGGGAGTCCTTGTTGCCACGGGGTCAGCGACTGCGCGAAGTATTGCGAGACGCCGCCGCCGCTGCCGCCGCTGCCGGCGCCGGTCATCAGACCCCAGCCGGTCATTTGATTCGTCAACGCGCCGAACGCATCGAGCGGAGCGTTCACGCCGCCGACGCTCGTTACGCTCGGATCGGTCGCCGGATAACTGACGCAGGTCTGGTCGATCGCGGCTTGATAGACGGGCCGCTGACACCCTTGGGCGCCGGAATCGCCGGAGGAGACGAAGACGGCGATGCCCTCGGCCGCGAGCGCGGCGAACTCCATCGGCCCCAGGCCCGTCGTCGGATCCGTGGTGCCGAACTCGTAGCCCGCGTTGCCCTGCTCGGAGCCGCCGTAGCTCAAGCTCAACACGTCGACGCTATTGTCGGCGATCGCTTGTTGGATCTCGTCGTCGGCGACGTCGAGACCTTGCAGCGGATACGGTGTCGTTCCGCTGGCGCACGGTGCCGGCGTCAGGTTCCCCCGCGAGTCGACGCAGTACGCCGGCGCGTAGCCGAGATAGTAGAGGACGTTGGAACCGGGTGCGAGGCTCGCCGCGGTTTCGGTGTCGATCTGCGATTCGACGTCTTCTTGATTGCAGCTCGGCAGCGAACCGCCGCACGGCGCCGTCACGGGGGGCGGCGTCTGGAAACCGGTATCGGGCGGATTCATGACGCCCGGCGTCGCGACGCCTTGATCGGTGACCGCCACCTGCTTGACCGGCGCGACGTGCGTCGCGAACATCGCACCGTACGCGGGGACATCGGCGGTGCTCATCGGGCCGGTGCCGACGATCCCGATCGTGACGCCCGCGCCGGTGAAGCCGGCGTTGTACGCGCCGGTGTAGTCGAAGGCGTTGCGGATCTGCTGCGGCGTGTAGCCGCTGGTCGTAACCGCGCCGCCGCTGATCGGGACGAGCGTGCGGAATGTCCGCTGCGCCGAAACGAGACGAGTGATCCCGCTAACGGCGAGCGCGTGCGCGAAGTGCGGCGTCGTGCGCGGAGCGACGAACGTCGTTGCTCCGACGCGGTACGTGCCGAAGGTCGTCCCGAGCGCCTGCTCGAGAGCGTGCTGGGGACCGCTCACGTAGAGCGAGAGATGCTGCGGCCACGTGCCGACGTGCAGCCCGTACGACGCGAAGTAGCTCGAGACGCTCGCGACCGTCGAGGCCGACGCACCGTACTGCGAACCGATCTGCGCGGGCGTGAGAAACTTTTTGTAGAGCGATGAGGACGGATCGCTGACTTGCGACGCAAACCGCACTAGCCCCGACCCGTTTTGCGCCTGCAGCGCAACGTCGACCCCCAGCGTTCCCAAGTCGGCAGGACCGACGTACTGCGCGTTCGCGAGCGCGTCGGCGCCGTAACTGAACTGCGCGCTCGATGCGGTGACCGTTGGCGTCGCGGCAGCCGGCGGGACGGCCGGGACCGCCGCGTGCGATCCGCCCCCGCCGCCGCATCCCGCGAGCGCCAACGCGGCCGTCATCACGGCCGAGACGGCGATGTGCGTGCGCTTCACTTGATCCCTCCTTGCGCCCGCAGGCGCGTTGCGCTGACGATCAGTCCCTGGAGCCGATTGCGATGCGCGGTCCGCACGCTGCGGTCGAAGTTCGCGCGCAGCGCGGCGGCGAGCGCGACCTGCGGCGTCTGTGCCGCCTGCGTGCCGGCGCGCGCGCTGCTGCTCGTCGTGGTGCCGGCGATCTGCGAGCTCGGCTGCAGCGCGATCGTTTGGGCGACGGTGGTGATTTGGAGCGGCGGCTGCGACGTGAACACGTAGCGCTGATCGCCGTTGAAATCGTAGTACATGGTCTGCTTGTCGCTGAGCGTCGCGCACAGCAGGCCGTAGCCTGCGGCGACGTAGCTGGTCGTCGTCTGCGTCTCCGTGTAGCCGAGGATCGTGTCCGTGCGCGCGATCGTCTGCGCGATGGCGGTCGCCTGCGCCGGGAAGGTCTTCGCAAGGTTGCACGACGCCGGAACGGGCACGACGCCTACGTTGCGATCGGTTTCGGCATAGAGAGGAGCGGCCGTTCCGAACCACGCCGGAATCTGGAACGTCGCCATGGGGTTTCCGCTCGTGTCGAGGGTGCTGTATTCCTTGACCGTGATGAGCGGGCTTCCCGTCGGCTGCGGTTCCGGCGGGCTGTACGTGATCGAAATCGTCCCGCCGCTCGCGACGAACGCGAAGGTGCCGCTGCCGTCGGCATTCTCTTGAATGTTGCCGACGCCGGTGTAGCCGGGCGCGCTGTAGTTCGGCGGATACGTCGTCTTCTCGTTGTACGAGCCGTCGCCGTTGACGGTGCGCACGACGGTCACGGCGGACCCGGTCGTGTCCCCCGCGATCGCTTCGTCGATCGTTGCGGCGGGGCCGTTCGCCCATTGCGCGCCGGCGGTTTCAGGGAGCTGGTCGAGTACCGCGGCAGGTGCGAGCAAGGTCGATATCGTGTCGCCGGCTTCGTCGGCGTACTGCGAACCGTAGTCGAGCAGCTGCGACGTCGCGCCGTTGGTGAGGAGCGCTTCGTACGTGTCCGTCGTCGCCGTCGTGGTCTTCAGGCCGCTCGCGAGCGCATCCGTCTCGACGCTGTGCAGTCCGGTCAGGCCGCTTGCGCCGTTGAAGGTTTGGCTCGTGCGCACCGTGACGGTTTGGGTGACGTTGACGGTCGTCGTCACGATCGGCGGCGGCGACGGCGTGCCCGGCGCCACGACTTCAGGGAAAGTCTGGTATGCTTGCTGCAGCTGACCGGAGTAAACGAACGTATCGCCCGGCGTGCGCGGATACGGCGATGGCACGGGCGTCGGGGACGCCGCGGGCGACGAGGCCGTGGCGCTGGGCGGCACGCCTGCGCCGCCGGCAACGGGTGTCACGGCGCTGCCGCCGCCCCCTCCACATGCACATAGGAGGCAACAGGAACTAAGGGCAATTGCGAAAGCCCGAACGTCCATACGGCAAAATCCTCCGCGTTAGGTTCGACGCGCCGTATTCGTTTCGCGCGTTCACGAGGATGATAGCGACTCACCGTAAACCGATCGTAAACGCCCCCTACGTCGGCGCCCTTGCATCGCCCGCGCTTCGTTTGCGTTTGCTCGGAGGGTACGACGTGCTCGTCGACGGAACGTCGATCGGCGCGCCGCCGACGTTGAAGAGCCGGTCCCTGCTGGCATATCTCGCGCTGCGTCGCGGCGAACGCGTGCGCCGCGAGCACTTGACCGCGGAGTTCTGGCCGGATGCCGAACCGACCAACGCGCGCAACAACCTCAAAACGGCGCTCTCAGCGATTCGCAAGCTTTTCCGCGACGGTGGGACGGATCCCGACGGCGTTCTGGCCGCCGAACGCGACGCGGTGCGCTGGACCAGCCCCGTGTCGATCGACGCGCGTGAGGTCGAGCGCTGTTCGACGGACCTCGAAACGGAACGAGCGCGCGTGATCGCCCTGTACGGCGGCGTGTTGATGCCGGGCGACTACAACGCCTGGGCCGTCGAACTGCGCGACCGCCTCGCCGCACGTTTCGAAGACACGCTGCGCGGCGAGCTCGCCGCCCATCCGTCGGTGGAACTCGCGGAGCGCGTCTTGCTCCTCGATCCTTTTTGCGACGACGCGTACCTGGTGCTCATCGAAGCGGCCCTCGACGCGCGCAACCAGCGCGAAGCGCTCGCCGTGTTCAGGCGGTATGCCGGTGCGCTGGCCGAGGTCGGCAGCGCGCCGAGCGCGATGCTCGCACGCCGGCTCGGCGTGCACGTTCGCGGCGGCACGCCGGTCGAGCTCGGCTTTTTCGGCCGCGCGAGCGAACTCGCGGAGGTGCGCGAATGGCTCGCCGCACCCGCGGCGTCCCGCGCGCTCATCGTGAGCGGCATCGCCGGCATCGGCAAATCCGCGCTCGTCGGGGAAGCGCTCCGCGGCGGACCCGCGGCGTGGGGAGCCGTCGTCGTCGATGCGGCGATGCTCGATCCGCTCGCGTTGCCGAGCGATGCGCGCGTCATCGTGTGCGCGCGCCCCGAACAGGTCGTCGATGTGCGCGCCGCCCTGCCCGACGCGGTGGAGATCCGGCTCGGCGCGCTGACGCGGGCCGAGGTCGCACTGGCGCCGTCACGCAGCGGCGGCGCCCCCGACGCGACCCGAACCGCGGAATCGCTCTGGGCGGCATCGCTCGGCCATCCGCTCCTCATCAACGCGGAGCTGACGCGCCGCGCACGAAGCGGCGCGGCGTCACCCTCGGTGCCGCGCTTCGAGCGCGACGTCGAGCGGCGCTTCGAAGAGCAGCTGCACGCCGCCGGTGATGACGCGGTCGCCGTCGCCGAGCTGCTCGCGCTCGAGCCGCAGCTCGACGCGGACGATCTCGTCGCGCTGCTCGACTGGAGTTTGGAACGCGTCGGCGAGGCGCGCGACCGGCTAGCGGCGTTCGGCATCGCCGGCCGAGAGAGCCCGGCGCGATTCGCGTTCCCGCTCTTCACCGAGGCCGCGGCGCGGCGCTTCGGGAACGGCCGCCGCCACCAGACCATCGCGCGCATCACCGAACGCCTGATGCTGCACGAGCAGCCCAGCGCGAGGCTCCAGCTCGCGAAGCACTACGTGACCTTGGGCCGCACGCGCGACGCGGCCGCCGCGGCCCTCGAAGCGGGACGCGCGTTCGTCACCTTCGCGGCGTGGAACAACGCCCGTGCCGCGTTCGACGAGGGCGTCGCCCTGCTCGAAGGCCTCGCGACCTCGCCCGCCGCGACGGCCCTGCTGCGGGAACTCTATCTCGCACGGGCCGAGGTCTTGTACCACATCGGAGCGTTCGCGGCGGCGCTGCGCTCGATCGACTCGGCGCTCGGCCTTCCCGAGCACGATCGAGATCGCGACGCCGCGGTGCGCGCCAGCGCGCTCGTCACCGCCGGGCACGCGTTCTCACGTCTGAATCAGATGGGCCCGGCGTGGCTCGCCGCGCGTCAAGCCGAAGACGAGAGCCGGCGCGCCGGCGTCCTCGCCACCGAGCTCGAAGCGACGAGTTTGGTCGCGCGCCTGCTCTGCGGCGCGATGCGATACGAGGACGCGGTCGCGTGTGCGAGCGCGGGCTACGAGCGCGCGCTCGCCGCGGGCGCGTGGACGACCGCCTCGGCGCTGGCGCAGCGCGTCGCCGAAGCGCTGCGGCGGCTCTTGCGTTTCGAGGAATGTTACCGCTGGACGCGGCGCCAGCTCGACGCCGCCGCCGTCGCCGGGCCGGACGTCGAAGCGCTGGCGCACTATTACATGGGCGCGATCGCGTATGCCGTCAACCGTTTCGACACCGCACTGCACCATAGCCGTGAAGGTCTTCGGCTCTCGGAGTCGATCCGGCGCAGGCAGACGTTGCCGTCGTTCCCGCTCGGCCACACGGAGTGGGGCTTGCACCAGGCCCTCGCGCACCTGCACGTCTCGCGCGGTGAAATCGGCGACGGCCTGGCGGAGTGCGAATGGCTGGTCCGCTCGCCGTGGGTCTTCAACACGACGGCGTGCTCCGCGATGACGCTTGCGACCGTGGTCGACGTTCGCCTCGCTTCGAACACCGAGGACGATCGCCGCGCGGCGATCGCGCTCGCCGAGCGCATCCCTCCGGCCTCCCCCGACAATCCGGCGGCGTTCCTCGACGTGCAGACGCGGGCGCGGATCGCCGCGATCAACGGTCCGCGCGCGCGCGCCGTCGAGCTGTTCCACGACGCGTACGCCGCGATCGTGCGCGCCGAGCCGCTCGTCCCCGACCAGATCCATATCTCATACGAGAAGGTCGCGCAGGCTGCGCGCGGAGTCGACGACCTGCTCGCCGCCCGCGCCGCCGAGGCCGGACGCCGTCATCGCCAGCGCGTCATCGACGCCGCCGGCCCTCTCTGGGGCACCGGCTCAGGGTCGTAGGACGACGCGGGCGTAGCCGCCGCTCGGGCGGCGGGCGGCCGGGCAAGCCGTGGGTGACCTCCACAGGTGAAAAGTCCGCCGTCTCGGGCACATCCGGCCCCTTACGGGGACGCGCCTTGCGGGTATAGTGAGCGCATGAGCCGAGCATTCATGAAGGAACGCGAGGACGCTCCCGATCCCGTCATCCTCCCCGATCGGGTCGGCCCGGCGCCGATCACCCCTGCGGGTTTGGTCGCTCTCGAAGAGCAGCTGCAGGCGGCAACCGACCAGAACGAGCGGGCACGGCTCGAACGGCTCATCGACGCCGCCACCGTGCTGCCGCCGCCCGAGGATACGAACGTCGTGGGATTCGGGGCGACGGTGCGCGTCGAAGGCGCAGCGCCGAAACCGCGTCCGTTCACGATCGTCGGCGACGTGGAGGCCGATCCCGCCGGCGGGCGGATCGGCGTGACCTCGCCGCTAGCGCAGGCGCTGCTGGGCGCGCACGTCGGCGACGCCGTCGTCTGGCATCGTCCGGCCGGCGATCGTCGCGTCGTGGTCCGCTCGATCGCCTACGAATCGAGCTGACGCGAGGCGGTGAGGCAGACGGCCCGGCTCGTTGAATCGCGCCGGGCAGGGGTCGTGGTGCGAGCGAGGGTATCGCCGGGGGTGGAGATGCACGCGCCGTGATCGATGCCGACCCTGCCTTGATCGGAGATCTCGTCAGCGCGAACCACATCCTCTACCGGCACGGCGTGGTCGACGGGTTCGGCCACGTCAGCGTGCGCGACGAGGGGAACCCGAATCGCTTCCTGCTGGCGCGCAACATGGCGCCGGCGCTCGTGGCGACGGGCGACATCATGGCGTTCGCGCTCGACGGAACGCCCGAGAACGACGCGCGCCAACCGTATCTCGAACGCTTCATCCACGGCTCGATCTACCGCGCTCGTCCCGACGTGGGCGCCGTCGTGCACAGCCACGCACCGTCGGTGATTCCCTTCGGCGTCGTCCGCGGCGTCACGCTGCGGCCGATCTATCACATGAGCTCGTTCTTGGGCGGCCCGGTTCCGGTGTTCGAGATTCGCGACGCGGCCGGCGACGACAACGACGTGATGGTGCGCGACGTACGGCTCGGAGACGCGCTTGCAACCTCGCTCGGCGCGTTGCCGGCGGTGCTGATGCGGGGCCACGGGGCGACGATCGTCGGCAGCGACGTGCGTCAAGCGGTGTTCCGCGCGATCTACACCGCGGCGAATGCGGGCCTGCAGGCCGAGGCGATGCGCCTCGGCGAGGTGACCTACCTGAGCGAATACGAGATCGCGCGCTCGGCGGCCACCAACGCCGGGCAGCCCGAGCGTGCCTGGAATCTTTGGCGCCGCGAGGCGCAAGGGTGAACGCTCGCGGACCGTTGGCCGGCGTGCGCGTCCTCGACTTCAGCACGCTGCTGCCCGGTCCGCTCGCGACGCTGATCCTCGCCGAAGCCGGCGCGGAGGTCATCAAGCTCGAACGTCCCGGCGGCGAAGAGCTGCGCGGTTACGAACCCGCCTTCGGCAGCGATAGCGCGCAGTTCGCGGTGCTCAACGCCGGCAAGCGCAGCGTCGTCTTCGACGCGAAGGATCCCCAGGGAATCGCGCGGCTGCGAGCGCTGCTCGAAAGCGCGGACGTGCTGGTCGAACAATTCCGTCCGGGCGTCATGGCGCGACTCGGTCTGGGCTACGACGACGTGCACGCGATCAACTCGCGGCTCGTGTATTGTTCGATCAACGGCTTCGGGAGCAGCGGCGCGCGCGCGGGCCTCGCGGCGCACGACCTCAACTACGTCGCCGAATCGGGCCTGCTCGCGCTCGTGGCGGACAGCGACGGAACGCCGAATTTGCCGCCGGCGCTCATCGCGGACATCGGCGGCGGCGCCTTGCCGGCGGTGATCAACATCCTGCTCGCGCTGCGCGAGCGCGACGCGACCGGCGTCGGCCGCCGGGTCGAAATCGCGATGTCCGAAGCGGTCCTCACCTTTGCGCCGTGGGCGTTGTTGACACACGCGGTGACCGGCGCGGCGCCGGCCCCGAACGCCGACCGCCTGAGCGGCGGATCGCCGCGGTATCACGTCTACCGCACCGCCGATGACCGATACCTCGCCGTCGCGCCGCTCGAGCAGCGCTTCTGGGAGACGTTCTGCGAGGCGATCGGTCTGCCCGGGGAACTTCGCGATCACCGCGGCGCTCCGGCGGCGACGATCGATGCGGTGAAGGCGATCGTCGCCACGCGGACGGCGGATGCGTGGATGGCGCGGTTCGCCGGGCTCGACGTGTGCGTGACGATCGTGCGCGACGTGGGCCAAGCGCGCACCGATCGCGTCTATGCGGAACACGGCGTGTTTGCGTATCAGGTCGAAGCGGCCGGCGAGCGGATCGCGGCGCTGCCGCTGCCGCTCGATCCGGGATTTCGTGACGGCGTGTTCGTGAAGCGCGCGCCGGCGCTCGGCGAGGGGAACGAACTCCTCGCCGCGCAGAGATTCGAAGGACGGGCGCGCTGATGGCGGCGCTTCCTGCCAACGCCGAAGTCGCCGTGATCGGCGCAGGCACGATGGGTGCGGGAATCGCGCGCGTCGCAGCGGCGGCGGGACACCCGGTCCTCATCTATGACACCCGCGAGGGCGCCTCCGCACGAGCGATCGATACGATCCGCACCGACCTCGACCGGCAAGTCGAGCGCGGAAAACTGCTGCGCGGCGACGCGGAGGCGCTGGTCGGGCGGCTGCATCCGGCGCTGCACTTGGACGTGATGGGGCGCGCGCGGATGGTGATCGAGGCGATCGTGGAGAACCGTGACGCGAAGATCGCGCTCTTCCGCGACCTCGAACGCGTCGTGCTGCCGGACGCGATTCTCGCGACCAACACCTCGTCGATCTCGGTCAACGCGATCGGCGGCGCGCTCAAATATCCAGGGCGCTGCGTCGGCATGCATTTCTTCAACCCGGCGCACCTGATGCCGCTGGTGGAGGTCGTCGCCGCGTTGACCGCATCGGAGGAGGCGATCGAAACGGTCACCGCGACCGCGATCGCCTGGGGGAAGCGCGCGATCCGCGTGAACTCGACGCCGGGATTCGTCGTCAACCGCGTCGCGCGCCCGTACTATGCCGAGGCGTTGCGCACGCGCTCCGAGTTCTTCGCGGGGCTCGCCGACGTCGACGCCGCGCTGACGGAGTCGGGCGGCTTCCGCATGGGTCCGTTCCGGCTGATGGACATGATCGGCAACGACGTGAATTACGCGGTGACCCGTTCGGTGTTCGAGGCGTTCGGCTACGACCGCCGCTTCGCGCCCTCGCTGCTGCAGCAGGAGCTGGTCGATGCCGGCCGCCTCGGCCGCAAAACCGGTCGCGGCTACTACGCCTACGAACCGCAAGTGCCGGAGCCGCACGTCGAGGAATCGCCGGCGGGACCGGCGCCGTCGCGCGTCGTCGCGCACGGCGATCTGGGCGTCGCCGCACCGATCCTCGCGCTCGCGCGCGCGAAGGGCATCCTCGTCGAGGAACGCGCCGCAGACGAGCCGCGCATCGAGGTCGACGGCGTCGCGCTCAAACTGACCGACGGGGCGCTGGCGACCGAACACGAGCGGGTGCGGCCGACCGTGCTGTTCGATCTCGCGCTCGACTACGAAACCTGCACGCGCATCGTGATCGCGACCGGGCTGGCGGACGGAGCGCGTCGGGGCGCCGTCGCGGCGGGATTCTTTCAAGCGCTGGGCAAGCGCGTCACGCCGCTCCCCGACATCCCGGGGATGATCGTGATGCGCACGGTGACCGCGATCGCCAACGAGGCAAGCACGATGCTCTCCGAAGGGATCTCCGACGCAACGATCGATCTGGCGATGACGCTGGGCGTGAGCTACCCGCTCGGCCCGCTCGCCTGGGGCACGCGGATCGGCTGGGCGCGCGTCCTCGCGGTGCTGGAGAACATGAGCCGGTTGCTCGGTCCCGAGCGCTATCGTCCGGCGTACGTCCTGCGTCTGCGCGCGCTCGGCGCCGCGAGCGGCGCGGCGTCATGAGCGTCCCGGAGCAGAGCGCGGCGGACGAGCGCGAGCTGCGCGAGGGCGTGCGCAACGTCTGCGCCGCCTATCCCGACGCCTACTGGCGCGAGCTCGACGCGAAACGCGCGTATCCCGACGCGTTCGTAGCGGCGCTCACCGACGCCGCGGTTCTCGCCGCGCTGATCCCCGACGAATACGGCGGCGCTGGGCTCGGGCTCGATGCCGCCTCGATCATCCTCGAAGAGATCAACCACACCGGCGGAAACGCCGCGGTCTGTCACGCGCAGATGTACACGATGGGAACGCTGCTGCGCCACGGCAGCCCGGAACAAAAACAGCAGTACCTGCCGAAGATCGCGGCCGGAGAACTGCGGCTGCAGGCGTTCGGCGTCACCGAACCGACGGC
>JAQBPL010000124.1 GCA_028287545.1 Vulcanimicrobiota bacterium
GCGTGACGTCGCGGCCGGCGACGAGCGTCGTGCGTCCCTTGAGCAGCGTGACGATGCCGTGCTCGTCGACGAACGCGCGCAGACGCGCGAGACGTTCGCCCGGCGCGATCGTCCCCTTTCCGCTCAGGCGCGCGAACTCGCCGGCGTGCGGCGTGATGACCAGCGGTTTATCGCGATACGCGTCGAGCCGCTTCGCGAGATGGTACAGCGCGCTCGCGTCGGCGACGATCGGCACCGCGCTGCCGGCGAGCACGCCGTTGACGATCTCGCCGAAAACCTCCGACAATCCGAGGCCCGGCCCGATCGCGATCGCGTTGCTGCGGCCGGTCAGATCGAGGATCGTGCGCACCGCGCCGGCCGGATCGCGTTCGTCGTACGTCACGACGACCTGTTCGACCAAATGCGCGCGCAGCGCCGCGGCCGCCCCCTTCGGCGCGACGACGGTGACGTACCCGGCGCCCGCGCGTGCCGCACCCCAGGCGGCGAGCACCGCCGCGCCGGGAAATTGCGTGGACCCCGCGACGATCAGCGGCGCGCCGGAGCTGCGCTTGTCCGCGTCGGGCGGACGCGTGGGCAGCAGCGCGGCGAACCCGGCGGGATCCAGCACTTCGCAGCGCGGTTCGTCGACGGCGCCCGCATCGGCGTCGCGCATGCCGATCGGCGCGCACCAGAGTGCGCCGGCGCGCTCGCGCGCGGGGTCGAGGAAGCAGCCGAGCTTCGGCCGGCCGAGCGCGATCGTCGCGACCGCGGAGAACGCGTGCGCGGCGTCGACCGCGCCCGTCGTGGGGTCGATCCCAGTCGGAAC
Source organism: Vulcanimicrobiota bacterium (assembly GCA_028287545.1). The sequence goes on from JAQBPL010000124.1 coordinate 806, forward strand.
ATCGAGCGCGAGCACCGGCGCACCGCTCTCACGCATCGCGTCGACCAGCGCGCCGCCGGCTTCGTCGAGCGGCAGGCGCGCGTTCACCCCGAGCACGCCGTCCAAGATGAGCGCCGCTTCGCGCAACGTGCCGCTCGCTGGCGGAAGCGGACGTTCTTCGACGCCAGCGACGCGCGCGCGCCAGCGCGCGTCCTGCCGGGCCGCACTCCCGACCGCGGCGGGATTGCCGTACACGATCCGCCGGCGGTTCCCCGCGTACGCGGCGAGCGCGGCGTACGCGTCACCGCCGTTGTTCCCCTCGCCGGCGATGGCGACGACGGGGCCGTCGCCGCGCGCGTACCGGTCGATCAGCAGTGCGATCGCGTCGCCCGCAGCCCGCATCAGCGCGATCTCCCCATCCCGCGCCACCGCCGCCGCGTCGATCGCGCGCATCTGAGCCGCAGTCACGGCGCGCACGGAAGCGCTCAGCCTTCCAAGATGACGACGGCGGCGGCGGTGGTCGCCGTATGCGTGATCGTCAGGTGGATCGCGCTGACCCCGCGCTCTTCGATCAGCCGCTGATACCCGCGATAGAAGCGGATGATCGGCTTGCCGCTTCGCTCGTGCGAAACGCCGACGGCGTTCCACGGAATCGCGTGGCCGAAGGCCTTGCGCGTCGCTTCCTTTGCCGCGAAGAAGCCGGCGAGCCGTTCGGCCCACAGGCGCTTGCGCATCGCGTACGCCATCTCTTCCTCCGTGTAGACCTTGCGCGCGAAGCGTGCTCGCGTCGGCTCGTCGAATTGGTAGCGAGCGACCTCGGCAAGGTCGATTCCGATCCCCATGATCATGCGTAGCGCATTTCCCCTCGCGGCTGCCCAGGACCGCCTGACGGCCGGCCCGAAACCGTCCATCGGCCGTGCGCGAGATCAGCATCGTACCGATCAATGCGATCGACGGGGGTTTGCTCACCCGGCTCTCGCTGTGCTTGGAAGAGCGTTTCCTGGCGACGGCCGTCGTGCGTTCCGCGCTTGCGGTGCCCAAGTCCGCTCTGAACAGCACGCGCGGGCAACTCTTTTTCGGCTCCCTCGTCGCTCGCGTGTGCGCGGCGTACGAGACGGGTGACCTCGTGCTCGGGATCACCGACTTCGACCTCTACAAGACGTCGCACCAGTTCGTGTTCGGTTCGGCGAGCGAGGCGCAGCGCTGCGCCGTCGTGTCGCTGCACCGGCTGCGTTCCGAGTTCTACGGCGACCCGCCCGACGAGAACGCGCTCTTCCAGCGCCTGCTGAAGGAGAGCGTCCACGAGATCGGCCACGCGCTGGGCTTGCGGCATTGTTACAACGCGCGCTGCGCGATGTATTATTCGAACTCGGTTTTCGATACGGACAACAAGTACTCGCATTACTGCGAGGCGTGCGAGCGGCGCAGCCGGGCGAATAAGTCCGCGTAGGACTGTACGGTTCCGCCGTTCGGCGGGGCAAGGCACTCAAGGCGACCTGCCGAACGGCCGACACTCAAGAGAAGTCGCATTATGGATGCGTGCTGATCGTATTGCCATTTGTCCGAGGGCCCGCGTTGAGACTGACCCTGGAGCGCCTCGTCCTCGTCCGCCGACGGCTGTCGCCGGCTGCCCGCCTTGCGTTCGCGACGCTTGCCGTCGTGCTCGCCGCTGCGTTCGCGGGGTGCCCGCGCCTGCCCGAGTTGGCCCCGCTCGCGCTGGTCGCCGTCGGCCTGGGGGCCGTGCTCGCCGGCCGCGGCGCCGGACTCGCGGCGGCGCTCGCCGCCGGCCTGGCCGCGTATTTGGCCCATCCGCCCTACGGCTCCGGCGGCGCCGTCACGGCGTCGATCGCCGTCTTCGCCGCCGGCGCCGTGCTGGCGTGGGTGTTCGGTGCACCGGTCGAGATCGCGGACGACTTCGCCGACCTCCCGTCGCTCGGCAGCGGCGATCGCCTCGCGTTGCCGACCGGCAGCGCGCTTGGGACGAGCATCGCGGCGCTGACTACCGGCGTGCGGGAAGTCGCGGCCGGCGATCTGACCAAGAATCTCGCCGTCGCTGACGGCCCGCTCGCGGACCTGGCGGTCAGCTTGAACAAGCTGATCTTCGGCATCCGCGACTTTCTCGGCTCGATGCACAACGAGGCGCGCCAGCTCGGCTCGTCGGGCGGGGAACTGCACGCGACGGCGTCGAGCTCGCTGGCGGTCATCGAGGGCGGCGCCATCGCTCAGAAGCAGCTCGAAGAGGGGATCCTCGAACAGGGCGAGATCGTCGAGGGCGCGCTGAGCAAGGTGCGCGCGATGACCGATGCGATCAACGATCTCGCCGGATCGGCCGAACAGCAGACGCGTTCGCTCGACGAGACGGCGCTCTCGGTCACGGCGATGTCCGCCTCGATCGAACAGGTCTCGGCGCAGGTCGACTCGCTGCTCACGATCTCGTCGGAGACGACGCTCACCGCCGACCGCGGCGGCACGGCGATCCACACGATCGTCGACGCGATGTCGACGATCCGCACGACGATCGAAGAACTCGCGGCCGACATCCGCCGGCTCGGGGTCAATTCCGATCAGATCGGCGACATCGTCAAGGTCATCGATCGCATCGCCGAGCAGACCAACCTTCTGGCGCTCAACGCGGCGATCGAAGCGGCGCGCGCGGGCGAGCACGGCCGCGGCTTCGCCGTCGTCGCCTCGGAGATTCGCAAGCTCGCCGACGGCAGCGTCCAGGCGACCAAAGAGATCGCCGGCCACATCGGTTCGACCCAAGGCGTCATCACGCAGGTCACCGACGCGATGCTGCGCCTGAACGAACGCCTCGAAGAGAGCGTCTCGTCGACCGATTACGCTTCGGACGCGCTCCGCGACATCGTGAACACGGTGCTCGGCGCCAACCAGCAGATCACCCAGATCTCTTCGGTGACGCGGTCGATGTCGGAGAACACGTTCCGCGTCATCCGTTCGATCGAAGAGATCACGCGTTCGGTCGCGTCCAATCTCGCCGCGACGACGCAGATGGCGTCGCATTCCGGTGAAGTGTCGAGCGCCTTCGACTCGATCACGTCTATCTCGTCGCAGAACGCCTCGTCGGTCGAAGTGCTGACCTACGTCAACGCCGAGGTCACCTCGGCGGCGCAGCGGATCTTGGGATCGGTCGAAGAGATGAATCAGCGAGCCGCATCGATCGACGGCCAACTCGGACGGTATACCATCATGGATCGCAAGGAGGGGACCCCCGCATGAAGCTCGGGCTGCGGATGAAGATGATCGGGACGCTGCTGGTGGCGATTCTGATCTCGACCGCGATCAGCGCGATCGCGGCGCGCCAGACCATGGCGACCGATCTGAACAAACTCGCCTCACAGCAAGTGACGAGCGGTTCGACCGGTTTCGCCGGATATTGGGATCAGAAGAAGGATTCGGTTTCGCTGCTCGTCTCGCAATCGGCGATCAACGAAGCGATCAAACGCGCCGCGAAGAGCCGCAACACCAAAGTGCTCGAGACGACGCTGACCGGGATCGCGCGACAGGGCGGACTTTCGTTCCTCACCGTCGTCGATCCGGGCGGGCACGTGATCGCGCGCGCCAACGCCGGTGCGGTCGGCAACAAGCTGAGCTCGCCGTACATCGCGCGCGCGCTCAGCGGCGAGAGCGTCAACAGCGCGGCGGTGCTGCCGCACGACGAGCTCGAGCCGGAACAGCTGCTGCCGCAGATCGAAGCGGCGGCCTCGGGTCACGAGGGCGTTTCCCAGGGTCTGGCGCTGATCGCCGCGACGCCGATCTCGGACGAGAACCAGCGCACGATCGGCGCGGTGTACGGCGGCCTGCTGATGAACCACTACTACGACGTGGTCGATCAAGCGGCGCACGCGCTCGGCGGGAAGGCCGCGGTGATCTTCGGCGATCAGCTGATCTCGAGCTCGATCTCGCGTCCCGACGGAACGCGGCTCGTCGACGAGAACGCGCCGGAAAACCTGCGGCACGTCAAGGAGCCGTTTTCGGGGATCGATCGCGAAGGATCGGTCAGCTACCTGGCCCGTGTCGAGCCGCTCCTCAACGATCAGAATCAGCCGATCGCGGCGCGCTGGTTCGGCGTCCCGCTGGCGACCTTCACCGACATCCAGCAGCACACCGTGAACTCGCTGATGCTCTGGGGCCTGGTCGGCATCGTCATCGGTTTGATCATCGCGATCCCGGTCGTCGAACGCATCTCGCGGCAGCTGATCGCGCGCAGCCGGCAGGTGCGCGACTCGGCGAAGGAACTCTCGCTGGTCATCGTCGGCAGCGAAGTCTCGGGCGATCACGTCGCGCAGACGCGCGAAGCGGTCGAGAAGCAAGGCGACCTGCTGATGCAGGCTGCCACCGAGGTCGACGGTCCGTCGAGCGGCGGAGTCGCGACGGCGAAGGGCGTCTCGGAGAAGATCCTGGCCGCCTCGGCGCTCAACGCGGAGATTCTCAGCGATGTGGTCGTGATCGACGCGTTGGCGACCGAGATGGCGGAGCGCACGCAGCAGGCCGTCGCGCGGGTCGGCGAGCTCAACGAGGTGGCTGCCGGCCTCAACGAATTGGTGACCGGTTCGAAGTGACGAACGATGGCTGACGTCATCCTGTACTTCGGGTCGAACGCCGACACGATGATCGCGACCAAGACGCTCAAAGACGGGGGCATCTCCGCGAAGATGATCCCCAAACCGGCGCACGTCACGGCGTCCGCGAACTTGGCGCTCAGCGTCGATGCGTTGGCCGAAGCGAACGCCATCGCGGTGCTGGCGGCCGCGAACGTTGCCCTCGGCGGCGTCGCAAAATAGCAAGGAGGCGGTTCGGGTCGAGCGCTTCGATCCGAACCGTCACGACGTCGCGACGATCGCGGCGGCCGGAACCGTTTACGTCACGACGCGCGCGTCCGCGAGGTGGACGACGCGTTCGCGGCCGTCGACGTCGATGACGAGGCCGCCTTCGCGGTCGAGCCGCACCGCGGTCCCCGCGATCACCGTCTCGTCGACGTCGAGCCGCAACCGGTAGGGCCGGCCGCGCAGCCCGGCGCGCTCTTCCCAGGCGCGCGCGATCGCGTCCGGGCTGGCGAGCGCGTCGACCAAGCCGTCCATCGCGCCGAGGATGGCGGCCAGCACGGTCTCCCGTTCGACCTGCGGCGCGACGTCGGAGAGGTACGCCGGCGGCGGCACGATCGCTGCGACCGCGGGATCGGCGGGGCGGCGCACGTTGAGTCCGATGCCGCAGCCGACCTGCGCCTCGTTGCCGGCCACGCGCGAGGTGCACAGAATCCCGGCGGCCTTGCGCGCGCCGAGATCGAGGTCATTCGGCCAGCGCAGGTCGAGCCGCACGCCGCAGCCCTCTTCCACCCCGTCGGCGACGGCGAGCGCCGCCCAGAACGGCACCGCCCAGAGCGCGCCGGCGGCGACGTTCACCGGCAGGATCGTGGTGAACAGGAGCGCGCTGCCGGACGGCGCGATCCAGGCGCGCCCCGCTTTGCGCCCGCGGCCGGCCGTCTGGAATTCTGCGACCAAGGTCGCACCGGCCGCCGACGGATCGCCGAGCAAGGCCGCCACATCGTCGTTCGTGCTGCGCGTTTCGCGCACGGCGCGCACGTCGGCGAAGCGGGTTCCTGCAAGCGCGCTCCGCACGCGATCGGCATCGAGGAGAGGTACGTCATCGTCCGGCACAAATAGGCCCTCCGCTATGGCACTCGAACGGACCTTGATTCTTGCAAAAGCCGATGCGGTCGTCCGCGGACTCGTCGGCGAGATCCTCGCGCGCTTCGAGCGGCGCGGTTACGCGATCCTCGGCCTCAAAATGATGGAGGTCACCCAGGAGCAGGCGAAGCGGCACTACGCCGAACACGACGGCAAGCCGTTCTTCGCCGGCCTCGTCGACTACATCACCGCCACGCCGGTCGTCGCGATGGTGATCGAGGGTGAGGACGCGATCGAAGGGTGCCGGGCGACGATCGGCGCGACCAACCCAATCAAGGCGACGCCGGGGACGATTCGCGGCGACTACGGTCAGACGATCGGCCGCAACCTCGTGCACGGGTCGGACGCACCGGCGTCGGCCGAACGGGAGATCGCGATCTTCTTCGGCGAGGACGAACTGTTCCCGCGCGCGCACGCGCTCGCGATCTGGCTCGCCGCGAAATAGTCTGATGTCGATCGAGTCGCTGCGCGGCAACGGCCGCCCCCTCATCGAGAGCGTTCGCGCCCGCGAAGTGCTCGACTCGCGCGGAAATCCGACGATCGCCGTCGCGGTTGCGACCTCGTTCGGCGCGGTGGAAGAGGCGCTCGTCCCATCGGGCGCCTCGACCGGCGCGCACGAAGCGGTCGAGAAGCGCGACGGCGATCCGAAACGTTACAACGGAAAGGGCGTGCTCAAAGCCGTCGCCGCCGTGAACGAAATCCTCGGGCCGGCACTCGAAGGGCTCGACGCGACGTCGCAGCGCGAGATCGACCGCACGTTGATCGAACTCGACGGCACGCCGAACAAGGCGAACCTCGGCGCGAACGCGCTGCTCGGCGTCTCGCTCGCCGTCGCGCGCGCCGCCGCCGTCTCGCTCGGCGTGCCGCTCTATCGGTATCTGGGCGGCCCGTCCGCGGCGACGCTGCCGGTGCCGATGATGAACGTCATCAACGGCGGCAAGCACGCCGAGGGCGCGCTGCAATTTCAAGAGTGCATGATCGTGCCGCTCGGCGCGACGAACATCGCCGACGCCGTGCGCTGCGGTGCGGAGATCTTTCACACGCTGGGCAAGACGCTGCACGATGCGGGCCACAGCACGCTCGTCGGCGACGAAGGCGGCTACGCGCCGAAGCTCGACACGATCGACGACGCGCTCACGATGCTTGTGAAGGCGATCGAAAAGGCCGGCTACGCGCCGGGCGAGCAGGTCGGCATCGCGCTCGACCCCGCCGCGACGGAGTTCTATCGCGACGGAAAATACTGGCCGCACAAGCCGGACGACCATCCGTTCGACTCGGCGCAGATGGTCGGGCTCTACGAAGGGCTCTGCCGCAACTATCCGATCGTCTCGATCGAGGACGGACTGGCCGAAGACGACTGGGAGGGCTGGCAGCTGCTGAACCGTACCCTCGGCGCACGCGTCCAGCTGGTCGGCGACGACCTCTTCGTCACCAACGTCGAGCGGCTCGAGCGCGGCATCCGCGAGGGCAGCGCCAACGCGATTCTGGTCAAGGTGAACCAGATCGGGACCCTGACCGAAACGCTCGACGCCGTGGAGATGGCCCACAAGGCCGGCTATCGCGCGGTGATCTCCCATCGCTCGGGCGAGACCGAGGACACGACGATCGCCGACCTCGCGGTCGCCACGGGTGCGGGCCAGATCAAGACCGGCTCGCTGGCCCGCAGTGACCGGACCGCCAAGTACAACCGCCTCATGGCGATCGCCGACGAGCTCGGTCCCACGACGGCCCGCTATCCCGGAAAGAGAGCCTTTACCGCCCTGTCCAGGAGTTAACCGGGCGGGCGTGCGGAGCGCGGGGACTTCACCGCCCGTGGCGCCGAATGAACGACGGAAGCGCGGGCCCGTAGCTCAGCGGTAGAGCAGCCGGCTCATAACTGGTAGCGCGCTGGTTCGAATCCAGCCGGGCCCACGCTTTTCCCTCGTCCCAGGAGGCCGTATCGCGGCGAGCGTTCCCGCTTTTTCTCGAGAGCGGTTATATGCGCGTATCGACGTTTCCATGGAAGCGCCGGCGGCGCTTGTCGTCGCGAGCGCGGGCAGCGGCAAGAGCACGGCGGTTCGGGAATATCTCGCGCTGCGGCGCGTCGCGCACGTGCGCTTCGATGCCGCGCCGGAACACGCATCGCCGTCCGAATTCTTGCGCGGATTCGGAGCGACGTTCGGCGACCTGATTCCGGCGATGCGATCCTCCGGATCCTCCGTCGCGCTGCGCTTTGCCGCGGACGACGACGACGACGCCGCGTTGGCGTGGGCGCGCGAGCATTTGTCGACGATCGAAACGACGATCGTTCTCGACCAACTGCACCACGTTCTGGCGGTACCGCGAATCGCGGATTTCCTGACGCACCTCATCGACGCGACGGTCCCGCGCTTGCGCTGGATCTTGATTGGGCGCGACACGGGTTTTCTGCCCGTCGCGCGCTGGATGGCGACCGGCGTCATCAGCCTCCCTGTCGACGATGCGGATCTTCGCGTCGATTTCGACGAACTTCGGTCTGCGGTAACCTCCATGCGGGTACCGCTCGACGAGCGCGCCCTGCAGCAGCTCCATGCGCGTACCGAAGGCTGGCCGCTGGGCCTCTCCGTCGCGCTGAGCGCCGGGACCAGCGCCGCATCGGAGTCGCGCGAGGCCCTCTACGACACGCTGGTCGACGCCGCATTGCAAGCGCGGGATGCGGCGGCACAAGATCGCCTCTTCCATAGTGCTCTTGCCGCCCGCTTCGATGAAGCACTACTTGTCCGTCTGGGCTACGTCGCCGGCGATGCGGTCGCCGAACTCACTGCGCTCGGGTTCGTCTACGATCTGGAAGGCGGGTCGTTCGCGTATCACGATCCCTACCGGCGCGTCGTCCTGGCGAGGTTGGAGACGCTCGACGCGCAGCGACGTGCGCGTTTGATCGATGAGGCAGCGGCGGCGCTCGCCGCCGTCGGCCGCTGGTCCGAAGGTATCGTGCTGCGCATTCGCGGCGGCGATCCCTCGCGTATCGCCGACGCGCTGGAATCGCGCGGCTTCGACCCGATCGATCTCGGTGAGACGACCGTCGTGCGTGATGCGCTCGCCGCTATTCCGGATGAAGAGTTGCGAGCGCGACCGCTCGGCCTCGCCTTGAAGGCTGCGCTCGCGTCGCTCGACGACCGCTTCGATCTCGCTGAAGCGTGGTTCCACATTGCGCTCGAAGCCGCGGGTCCCGCGTTGCGCCGCGAGATCGTCGTGCGGTTCGGTCTCGAGCTGGTGCGTCGCGAGCACCCCGATGCCGTCGCGCTGCTCGAAGACGAAACGGCGCGGGAGGTTGAGAAGAGCGGTCTCGACGCAGCCCTGTGGGCGCTGATGGGGACGGCGTATGTTGCGGCGCGGAAGATGGACGAAGCGCGTTCGGCCGCGCGGCGCGCACTGCAGGGACTGGGCGAAGTGCGCGATCCGGTTCAACGTGCGCGGATCCTTCATCAAGCGGCGTTCGTAGCGCTCAACGACCGCGACTTTGCGTCGGCGAAAGATCTTGCGACCGGCGCGCTCGAAATCGCCGAGGCGGCGCTGAACTACGACGTCGCGGCGCGCGCGCTGAGCATATTGTACGTCCTCGCGATCGACGTCGACGACGATGCCTCCGCAAGCCGCCGCTATCTTCATCGGCTCGCCGAATCGGCGCGCAAAGCCGGCAGTCCACAACTGCGGCTCTACGCGACGCTCAGCGTCTACGAACTGGAGGTTCTCGCCGGCGATGTAGCCGTGATCGAGCGACTTGACGCGGAGCTGCGCGAGTTGGAAGTCTTTCTCACTCCGGTGGCAAGCGAGACGCTCTTGCCGGCGCAGGCGCTGCGCGCGAGTTGGGATGGCCGCTTCGATCACGCATACTCGCTGCTCGCACCGAGTGCCGAGAAGCAATTCGACGACGACCGGCGAGCGCAGCGCTGGGCCGAAGCCTCCGTGTACGCCGCCGCTGCCGGCCGTCGGGGCGACGCGACACAGGCCATGCTGCGAAGCCGAAAAGCGCTGCGCAAGGTCGACCCCAACGACCGCTGGGCGTTGCGAACGCAGGCGTACCTGACGATCGCCACGATTCTGATGGCCCACGAGGGTAGGGCGCGCAGCGCGCTGGCCGGGCTGCGCATTCTCGCCCGGAAGGGCGGGCCGCGTTTCGGGGCCTTGGTCGAGGCGATCCGTGCGCTCCATGCCCGCTGGACCACCGGCTGGCATGGTGAGCCGGCGCTCGCGGAGTGCCTCGATCGCCTCGAGGGGCTCGACCTTGGCGGCGTGGCGCGTTTTCTAGGGGCGATCCCCCTTCCGTCGACCGATCGAGCTCGATTCGGCCTGCTCAGCGAGGCCGAAAGGACCGTCCTGGAACGCGTGGCCGCCGGAGCGACCAGCAAAGAGATCGGCGCCGAGCTCGACCGCAGCTCGCAGACGATCGACGTTCACATCCGGACGATTTGCCGAAAGCTCGGCTGCAGCGGCCGCCGTCAGGCCGTGGCGTTCGCGATCCGCGAAGGCCTGATCGTCGAGCGTCGTCTCTCGCGCCAAGTAAAGGATTAGCCTTTTTTCTTCATTACCTAAAGTTGAGTAGTGCCAAAGGCATGCTCGTGTTGTAGTGTGATCTTGGGCACGCTTGCAGGGTGAGGGGTCCCGGGAGAGTTCCGTGTACGTAGGCAACCGCCCCACGCGTCGAGGCGATGAACGTCTCGCCGTAGCCCTGACCGAACGTAGCCGCGATATAACGACGGCGGTTTTGGCGCGGTTGGGAGCTTCCGACCGAACGGTGGCCGCCGAGATCCTCAGCATGCGCTTCGTCGAGCGCTTCGGGGCGGCGGTCGGCGCGGCCGACTGGACGCCGCTCCTGTCCTGGGTCGACGCGAGCTGCGACCGCTACGCCGGAGTTCTCCCGGCCCCTCGGCTCATGACCGCCGCCGTCGAAGCCGTCGGCGGCGCCCTCTCCGAGATCGCCGCAACCGGGCTCGATCAAGCCGAACTAGACGTCGTCCGCGGAGAAGTCGAACGTCTCGCCGGCCGCCCGCGGCTGGTGCGCGAGCCGGCTTCGTACGAAGTAATCGATGAGATCGACGTCGCGCTGGACGATCTGCTCACCCGGCTTCACCAGCGCGATCCGCTGACGGCCGAACATTCGCGTGCCGTCTCCGCCTGGTGCGCGCGTCTGGCGCGCCGCCTTTCGCTCGCCAAACATGACGCGGTTCACGTCGCGCGGTGCGGACTGATCCACGATGTCGGCAAGATTTCGACGCCGCTGGAGATTCTCAACGCTCCGCGCCGGCTCGACGACGAAGAAATGAGCGTAATGCGCCGGCACGCGGAGGACGGTGCTGTGATCATCGCGGCCACTCCGCTCGCCACGCACTTGACGCCCGCCGTGCGAAACCATCACGAGCGATTCGACGGCAACGGGTATCCCGATCGGCTCGCCGGCGGCGCCATTCCCAGTTCGGCTCGCATCGTTGCCGTCGCGGACGCCTTCAACGCCATGATCGGGCGACGCCCCTATCGCGCCCCACTCGCCCCCGCACTCGCGCTCGAACAACTCGAGCGCCATCGCGGTTCCCAATTCGACCCCATCATCGTCGATGCGATGATCGACGTCGTCACCAATCGCACGTAGCGCAAAGGAATGCCGTGAGAAAACCACTCTTTCCGTTCTCGACCCGATCGCTCACCGCGCTCGCGATCGTAGCTGCGTTGGCCGCGTGCTCGTCAGGCGGCGCCGTGCTTCCGCCAGGGTCGGGTGCGGACCGTCACGCCGAATCTGCTCGCGCGCTGCCCGGGGACTCGCCGACGCCCACGCCGTCGCCGACCCCGACTCCGGGGCTGCTTGGTGGATTGATCGGCTTGGTCGGCTCGGTCGTCAATCTCGTGCTTTCTCCCGTGTGTTCGGGGCTGCTGCAGTGTCATACGGTGCAAAATACGAGCGCCGGCGCTAACCCGAATCCGCATCCCGCTTCGGTGAAAGGATTCACGCCGAAGCAGCTGTGGGCGGCATACGGGCTGGGCGCTCCCTCGACGTCGGCCGCCGCAAACGGACCGACGATTGCGATCGTCGACGCATTTGACGATC
>JAQBPL010000126.1 GCA_028287545.1 Vulcanimicrobiota bacterium
GACTTGGACGGACCACCTATCTGCGCTTCGGGCTCGAAGCCCCGTCGAGGGAACGGTGAGTCCGTTTGCAGGGACAGCCTTTCGCCGCGCCCCCGCCAGCTCCAAGTCGACCCCAGCAGCATACAAGCCGAGGGACGAGCCGTCACCTTGGCCGCCACGACGCGGCGGTCACGCTCGGCGTGACGACGAAGGCCCCTCGACAGGCTCGGGGTGACGAAGAAGGCGAAGCACCCCGCATGAACGGCTACGATCCGAAGGCGCACAGCGCGATCATCACCAACGGGCGGGACCGCGCGGGCGCTCGCGCGATGTTCAAGGCGATTGGCTTTGGGGACGACGACCTGCGCAAGCCGGTGGTCGGTATCGCGAACACCTGGATCGGCACGATGCCGTGCGGCTACAACATGCGCGAGCTCGCGAAGCACGTCGCGGCTGGGATCCGCGACGCCGGCGGGACGCCGATGGAGTTCAACACGATCGCGATCTCCGACGGGATCACGATGGGGACGGAGGGGATGAAGGCCTCGCTCGTCTCGCGTGAGGTGATCGCCGACTCGATCGAGCTGTGCGGGCGCGGGTACGGCTTCGACGCGGTGGTCGCGCTGTTCGCGTGCGACAAGACGGGCCCCGGCGCCGCGATGGCGCTGATGCGGCTCGATGTCCCGGCGGTGATGCTGTACGGCGGCTCGATCCGGCCCGGGAAGTTCCAGGGCCGCGACGTCACCGTCGGCGACGTGTACGAAGCCGTCGGCGCGCACGCGGCCGGGAAACTGACCGACGCGCAGCTCAAGGACATCGAAGACCACGCATGTCCCGGCGTCGGCGCCTGCGGCGGACAGTTCACCGCGAACACGATGGCGACGTGCTTCGAGTTCTTGGGGCTCTCTCCGTCGGGCAGCGCGAGCCCGCCCGCCGACGATCCTCGCAAGGAGAAGGAGGGCTATCGCGCCGGCGTCACCGTGATGGAGCTGCTGCGTGCCGGGATGACGCCGCGCAAGATCGCCACGCGCGCAGCGTTCGAGAACGCGATCGCCGCCGCCGCCGGAACCGGCGGATCGACGAACAGCGTGCTGCACTTGCTCTCGATCGCGCACGACGCGGGCGTGCCGCTCACGATCGACGACTTCGACGCGATCTCGCGCCGTACGCCGATCATCGCCAGCCTCAAGCCGGGCGGTGACTACATGGCGACTGACGTCGACGATGCGGGCGGCATCCAACTGATTGCGCGCCGCATGATCGAAGGCGGTCTCGTCGACGGTGGGATCGCGACGGTCACCGGAAAGACGCTCGCCGAAGCGACGGCCGGCGCGACCGAGACGGCCGGACAGAAGGTGATCGCGACGGCCGAGCGGCCGTTCAAGGAGCACGGCGGCCTCGTCATCATGCGCGGCTCGATCGCGCCCGACGGTGCGGTGGTGAAGATCGCCGGACACGAGCCGACGGAGCTGCGCGGCCGCGCGCGCGTGTTCGACCGCGAAGAAGATGCGATGGCGGAACTCGACCGGCGCGGGATCGTCGCGGGCGACGTCGTCGTGATCCGATACGAAGGGCCGAAGGGCGGCCCGGGGATGCGCGAGATGCTCGGGATTACCGGCGCGATCATGGGCCAGGGGCTCGGCGAGAGCGTCGCGCTGATCACCGACGGCCGCTTCAGCGGCGCGACGCGCGGGCTGATGATCGGCCATGTGGCACCCGAAGCCTTCGTCGGCGGTCCGATCGCGCTCGTCGCCGATGGCGACACGATCGAAGTCGACGTCGAAGGACGGCGCATCGACCTCCTCGTCGACGAAGCCGAACTCGTGAAGCGCCGCGCTGCGTGGAAACCGCGGGCGCCGCGCTACACCAGCGGCGTCTTCGGAAAATACGCGACGCTCGTCGGCTCCGCCGCGCAGGGCGCAGTGACGAGTTAACTCCCCACGGACACGCGGCGCGAGCGTTCGCGCCGCGTGTCTCGTTCGGCTACGCCGCTTCCGCCCGCTGCAAGACCTTTTGCGCCGGCTTGTGCACGAAGAACGGGATGACCGCCGCGACTACGAGCATGATCGCCACCGGGAGCAGCGTCCCGCGGTAGGATCCGGTCGCGTCCTTCACCCTCGCGGCGATGAGCGGGCCGACGACGCCGCCGACACCCCATGCGGTGAGGATGAAGCCGTAGATCTGCCCGTAGTACTTCGTGCCGAAGAAGTCGGCGCTGAACGACGGCATCACGCCGAAGCCGCCGCCGTAGCACAGGAGCACGATCCCGAAGCAGATGCTGACCGCCGCGATCGAATGGAGGCGGATGAGGGTCACGAACATCGCGGCCTGCAGCAGGTACATCACCGTATACGTCAGGTTGCGGCCGATGCGGTCTGAAACCGTGCCCCAGAAGAAGCGGCCGAGCCCGTTGAGGATCGAGACCAGACCGTAAACGGACGCGGCGACGGCGGCAGACTCTCCGGTGAGCTCGCTGTAGATCGGCACCGCGTTCGAGATGATCATGATCCCGGCGACGACGTTGAGAAACAGCAGAACCCACAGACCGTAGAGCTGCCCTTTGCGCAGCGCCTGGGCAGGCGTGTAGCTCGGCGCGAGATCTGCTCCGCTCTTTGCGGCGGCGGGCGGGTTCTTCATCAGCATGGCCGCGAGGCCGCCGACGATGATGAACGCGATTCCGGAGATCAGGAACACGTGCCAGATCGTTGCGATCTGCTCGGGCGTGAGCTGGTACTGCGCGGCGTTGAACGTGGTGCCGGCGTTGAGTGCAGCGGTTTTGGCCGCGGCGAACGCACCGGCCGCCTTCGCGGTCGCCGCGAACGCCGGGATCTTCGGCACGAAGAAACTGTAGAAAAACGCGCCCAAACCGAAGCCCATGACGACCATTCCACTCGCGAGGCCGCGCTTGTCCGGGAACCACTTGGTCACCATCGCGACCGGGGTGATGTAGGCCATTCCGTTGCCGAAACCGCCGATGATGCTATACGTGAGGTAGAGCCAAACGCGGCCGAGCGAGCCGGTGCCCAGACCGGCAAGCATCACGCCCAGGCCCCACAATACGATACCGACGATCGTGACGGTCCTCGGACCGACGCGGTCCTGCCAACGGCCTCCGACGACGGCACCGAGTCCGAGAAAGAAAATTGCGAGTTCGAACGCGAGCGAAACATCTTGGGTTGACCAGTTGTACGCGGCGACGAGCGGCAACGTGAAAATGCTCCACGAGTAGACGGTCCCCAAGACGACCATCACGACCGTGCCCGCAATCGCTATCCCCCAGCGATTAGTCATGCGAACACCCTCCGAGACCGGCCGCGTGCGCCACGAAAAACTCCAGTAGTCATAACTCGCGAATGATAAAACGCGCGGCAGAGAATTTTCGGATACAACAATGGAGACGCAGCGCTCTCACACGCGAACGACCCCGCGCTGGTGCACGGGGTCGCTTCTCGGTTCGCTCGGCTCGAATCGACTCAGTGGTGCCGGCCGTGACCGCCGTGGTATCCGTGGTCGCCGTGACGGTAGCCGCCGTAACCGCGATTGTCGTAACGGTAGCCGCGATCGTATTGGCGGTGATAGCGGTCGTAACCGTCGTGATAGTTACGGTCGTGACGGTAGCGCCAGTTATCGTAGGGCACGTAGATCGGCGAGGCACCAAAGTAGATCGAGAGACCGTCAGCCGAAGCCGGCGTCCGCGTGATTCCGAGCATGCTCGCGCCGGCGAGCAGGCCGATGGTGGTGAGGAGGAAGAGGCGTTTGATCATGTCATGTTTCCGACAGTTTGGGGTCTCCCCAAAACAACACATCGACGCATCGCGAAGGGTGCGCCGCGTACCAGATTCCGAAACATCGACATGCTTCGCTTTCAAGGGTCACGTAGCGAGAACGCGCTCGCCGGCTTTCTGTAATCCTGGGAATGCGTTGTGAGTCAGCGCGTCCGAAATTTGTTACGATCCTGGGGCCATGGTCACGGCGCGCATCCTCCCCCTGCGCCGGGCTCTTGCGCTCGTCGTGCTCGCGAGCGTCGCTGTGGGCTGCGCGCATCGTACTGCGCGTCCCCCGCGCAGCACCAGCAACGCGGTCGTCCCCGTCATCACTGCCGCCGTCGGGATCGTCGCGCCGCGCAGGTCGCTCTCCGGGCTCGTCGCGCCGCTGCAGAACATCGCCATCACCTCGACGCTCGCAGAACCCGCCGACGAGATCTACGTCGAGGAAGGCGATCGCGTCCGGCGCGGTCAGGTTCTCGCCGTTCTCGACACCGCCGACCTGCGCGCGCAGCTCGCCTCCGATCTCTCGACCGCGCAAAGCAGCAAGGCGAAAGCCGAGCAGACGTTCGATCAAGCTGGACTGACGATTGCGCAAAGCAGCAACTCGATCAACGCCGCCGCTGCGGCGGTTCGCCAAGCCGAGCAGATCCTCGCGACGGACCGCGTCACCCTCACCCGCGACGCGTCGCTTCTGCGCAGCGGCTATGTTGCGCAGTCGCAATACGACGCGCAGGCGACGCAGGTCAAAAACGACGAGCAAGCGGTCCGCGCGGCACGCGTCACTTTGCAGAACGGCGTGACGCAGGTGCACGCCAACGGCACGACGTCGAGAGGTCTCCAAGGAGCGACGGTCGCAGCGGCGCGCGCCGACGAGCAAACGGCGCTTGCACAGGCCAACCAGGTGCGCGTGCAGATCGCGAAGGCGACCATCGTTTCGTCGATCGACGGCGTCGTCGTGAACCGGAACCTCAACCCCGGCGAGTTCCCGGGAACGCGCCAGCTTTTCACCGTGCAGCAGACCGATCGCGTGTACGCGGTGCTCAACGGCGCGGGCTCACAGATCACCGGCATTCGCAACCGCGCGCGGGTCCGCGTCACCGCGCCGGACATCCCCGGGCGTTCGCTGGACGGCACCGTTGTCGGCGTGCTGAACGCCGCGCAGCCCGGGTCGACGATCTTCGTCGTGAAGGTCCTCGTCGAGAATCACGGAGAGATCCTGCGGCCCGGCATGGTTGTCTCCGGAACGACGTCGCTCCCGGTCGTACGCGGGATGAGAATCCCTAGCACGGCGTTTCTCGACACGACGAACTCGAGCGTGCTGAGCGTGCGCGAGGGCGTGATCCATACCGTCCCGGTAACGATGCTGGCCGAGGACGACAAGAACGCGATCGTCGCCGGACTCCTTCCGGGCGCGACGATCGTGGCGAACGGTCAGCTCGGCCTCTCCGACGGACAGCCCGTCGCGACCCAACGGGTCGCGAAGCAGTAGCCGGAACGATGCGCTTGACCGCGCTGTTCGTCCGGCGCCCGAGCCTCGTCTTCGTCCTCTTGGCGCTGATGCTGCTGGCGGGTGTCCTAGCGGCCAGAACGCTGGCGCAGCAGCAGTTCCCGAACGTCTCGCAGCCGACGATCAGCATCAACGTCTCGTACGGCAGTGCGTCGACGTCGGTGATGCGGGACAGCATCGTCAAGCCGATCGAAGACGCGATTGCCGGCACGCGCGACCTGCAGACGCTCAGCTCGAATATCCAAACGGGGCAGGCAACGATCGCGGCGACGTTCGCGATCACCTCCGATCAGAACACCGACCTGGTCAACACGCAGAAAGCGCTCACCCAGGCCGAGCACAACCTGCCGACCGATCTGCAGCCGCCGACGATGGCGATTCGCGACCCTTCCGAGGCGGTGGTCGTAACGCTCTCGCTGACGTCCTCGAAATTGAGCGCGAGCCAGTTGGCGCTGTTCGCCAACGGACGGATCGTGCCGGCGTTCGAGCAAGTCCCCGACGTCTCGGGCGTCTCGGTCGGCGGAAACGTGACCCCGGCATTCGAAGTCGTCGTCGATCCGCGCAAGCTGGACGCCTACGGCTTGACGCTCAACGACATCGTGAACACGGTCGGCGGCAGCAACGTCCGCGCACCGGGAGGGATCGCGTACGCGCCAAATCGCGAGACCCAGATCGACATTCGCGGCGACATCACCTCGCCGCAGTCGGTCCTCGGGCTCTCCGTCGCGGTGCCTTCGAGCACGGGCTCCTCATCGACGAGTGCGCTCAATCTGTGGACCTCAGCACGGCAGGTTCTGCGCATCGGGGACGTCGCGAGCGTCGTCGACGGGTTCGAGCCGCGCCGTCAGTATGCGTGGATCCACGGCTCGAACGGCGTCTTTCTCCAGGTTCAAAAGGCCTCGGCGGCGTCCGAGGTCACCGCTTCGGATAACGTGCTCGCCGCGCTGCCTCGGATTCGGGCCCAGTTTCCCAACATCACCTTCGGCGTGATCAACGTCCAGTCAAAATACACTGCGCAGCAAATCGACGGCGTGCTGAGGACGCTGAGCGAAGGGATCTTCCTGACCGGGGTCGTGATGCTGTTTTTTCTCGGCTCCTGGCGCAACGCGATCGTCGTCCTCATTGCGATCCCCGCCTCGCTTTGCGTCGCGCTGTTCGTCATGAAGCTGATGAACTTGACGATCGACACGATTTCGCTGCTCGGGATGACGCTCGTCGTCGGGATCCTCGTCGACGATTCGACCGTCGTCCTCGAGAACATCGAACGTCACTACGAGATCGGCGAGGATCCGGTCGCGGCGGCGATCAGCGGCCGTAGCGAGATCGGGCTCGCCGCGATCGTCATCACCCTCGTCGACGTCGTCGTCTTCTTGCCGATCGCGTTTCTGCAGAGCCAGGTAGGGCGGAACCTCTCTGAGTTCGGCATCGTCGTCGTGATCTCGACCTTGACGTCGCTCTTCGTTTCGTTCACGATCACGCCGTCGCTGGCCGGTAACTGGGCGCTGCGGTCGACGTGGCGTCCGCCGGCACCGGTACGCGCGTTCGGGCAGGGCTTCGCAGCTCTACGCTCATGGTACGCGCATACGGTCCTTCCGTGGGCTCTCGACCACCGCGTCATCGTCGCGGCGGTGTGCGCGCTCTCGTTCATCGTTGCGATGGCGCTCATCCCGCTGGGCATCATCGGCAAAGAGTTCGTTCCGGCCGTGGACCGCGGCGAGATCTTCGTGCAGATCACCTATCCGGTCGGGACGCCGCTGACGAAGACCTCCGCAGCCGTCCTGAAGATGGAGCGCGCGATCCGCAACCTGCCGGACATCGACGCCGACACGGCGATCGCCGGCGGGTACGCTTCGCCTTTCGGCGGGCTGCTGCTCCAGGGCAACGTCGGCCAGATCCACGTCTGGCTGCGCGAGGGCCGCAAACGCTCCACGTATGACTGGGTGAACGCCTATCGGAAGCTCGCGGCGCGGACGGTCACGGGCGCGACGGTGGTCGTCATCCCAGCGACCGGGACCGGCGGCGGCAACGCGCAGCCGATCGATGAGCTCGTGACGGACATTCGGGGCGGCGATCCCACACCGTACGCTGAGCAGATCTACCAGCTGCTGCTGCGCAGCAAGGGCTCGGCAAACGTGTACAGCGCCGCGTCGCAGCTTCAACCGCAAGTCGAGATGATTTTCGATCGCGAGCACGCGCGCGCGCTCAACGTCTCGATCGGCACGGCGGCGTCCGCCGCCCGCGCGGCGTTCGGCGGCGCGATCGCGTCGCAGTTCGAGACCGCGGACGGTTTGGAGCAAGTGCAGGTGATCTATCCGCTGCGCGACCAGTCCAATCTCGCAGCGCTCGCCGTGATCCCCGTGCGCGCCAACAACGGCAGCATCGTGCACCTCGGTGAATTTGCGACCCTGCGCTGGTCACCCGCGCCTCCGTTGATAACGCGCGTCGACCGCAACTCCGTCGTCGACATCAGCGCGAACGTCGCCCCAGGCTCGTCACTCTCGAACGTGCAGACCGCGTTCCAGGCCGGACTGGCCCAGCTTCACCTGCCGCCGACGATCGTCGTGCGGCCGCGCCCCAACGGTCAACAAGATCTGATGGGCCAGACGCTTGCCGGACTCGGCGGCTCGCTGATCGTTTCGGTCGTCTTCGTCTTCCTATTGATGGTCGCGCTCTACGACAGCTACCGCTCCCCGCTCATCATCATGTTCGCCGTCCCTGTTGCGGCGTGCGGCGCGCTCGGTGCGTTGGCCATCACGCATAATACGCTCAACCTGTTCTCGCTCATCGGAACGATCTTGCTGGTCGGGATCGCGAGCAAGAACGGAATCCTGCTCGTTGACTACGCCAATACGCTGCGAGAGCGCGGCCGCGGCAAGCTCGACGCGATCAAGGAGAGCGCGTTCACCCGTTTCCGTCCGATCATGATGACCAGCATCTCGATCGTGGCGGGAAACTTCCCGCTCGCCCTCGCGCTCGAGCCTGGTTCCAGCGTCCGCGCCAGCCTCGGCATCGTCGTCATCGGCGGCATTCTCAGCTCGCTTGTGCTGACGCTGGTCCTCGTCCCCGTCATGTACATGTGGCTTGCGCCGAAGGACCTCGCACCGGCGCACAAGCTCGAAGTTCCCCAAGACGGTGAACTGCCCGTCCGTGAGGCTGCCCGCGTCTTGCAGGTTCCTTAGCGGCCCAGTCCGCGCTCGCGCCCGTCGGAGGGCTCAGGATGATTGGAGCGTAGAAAGCAAGCGACCCCGGGCTGGTGCCCGGAGCCGCTTCCGTTCGTTCGTTCCGCTCGGCTCAACCGCGCCGGTCGCCGTGATCGCCGTGATCGCCGTGGCCGCCGTGACCGCCGTGACGATCTTCGCGGTAGCCGTGATCCTCGTGACGGTAGCCGCCGCCGCGATCGTCGTGGCCGTAGTGGTGGCCGCGGTCGTGTTCGCGACGCCAGCGATCGTAACCGTAGTGATATCCCCGGTCGTGGTGATAACGCCAGTCGTCGTAGTGCACGTAGATTGCGGGGCCGATGTAAATCGAGAGGCTGTCGGCCGAAGCCGCGGTCCGGGTCAGTCCAAGAAGACTCGCCCCGGCGAGCACACCGCTCAGCGCGACGAGGGAGAGGCGTTGAATCATGTCATCCTTCCGGCAGTATAAGAGCTGCCCTCAGTATGAAAGCTTAACGCCACGCGGAATGTGCGATATGTATCACGTTGCTGGGAATGTGCTGTGAGTCATTGCGTCAGCAGCCGGACTCTCTCGCGCGCATGCGCGCGAGGAACACCTCGAGCGTCTTTTCCGGATCGTCGGCGAACGGCTCGCCGAGGCGTGGTGCGCTGATGCGGTCGATGCGAAAATTGCGGAAGTCGTCGTGCAGCTCGCACCACGCGGCGAGCGTCCAGACTTTGCCCCAGAAGTAGAGGCCGAGGGGCCGGACCGCGCGCGCGGTCGTCGCCTGCCCGTCTTCGCCGGCGTAGTCCATCACGATGCGGCGGTGCTGGCCGATCGCCCGGTGGACGATCTCGAAGTGGTCTTTCGTCCTGCCCCTGCCGAAGCGCGGCGCGTAGACGCGCGTGTCCTCGATCTCGTTCAACAGGTTCGCCGGGACGACGCCGCGGATTCGTGCCAGCGCGGAGCGCGCAGATGCCGCGAGGCCCGGCCCGCACCACGCCTCGACGAAGCGCGCGCCGACGACCAGCGCTTCGATCTCGTGCCGCTCGAACATCAGCGGCGGGATCTCGAAGGTCTTCGGGAGGCGATAGCCGCGGCCCGGTTCGCCCTCGATCGGAACGCCGCACAGCGTGAGCTCGTCGACGTCACGATAGATCGTGCGTTCGGAGACCTCGAGCCGGTCGGCGAGGGTGCGCGCGGTGACGTGCCGGCCGCCTCGGAGGTACTGAACGATAGTGAAGAGGCGGTCGGCACGGCGCATCGCCCTAGGACATCGCGTGCAGGCCGACCAGATTCCCTTCCGAGTCCGCAATCTTCGCGATCCAGCCGATCCCGCGGGGAGTTCCGTCTTGGGCAGCTCGACCCGGCCGCCGTTGGCGGTCACGAGGTCGAGCGTGCGGTCGAGCCTCCCGTTGACGTTGAGGTAGACGGTGGTACCGTGCGGCGAGGGGTGCGCGGTCTCGAGCAGGCAGCCTCGGACTCCGCCGTCTTCGCACGGGAAGATGGCGATGTTCGTTCCGCCGAAAACTTCGGCTTTCAGCGGCGTCTCGAGAATCGTCTCGTAGAAGCGCTGCGCGCGTTCGAGGTTCGCGGCCGGGATCTCGAACCAGGTTATCGCCGTCGAGACGGTCGCGGCTGTGGCGGTCTGGGACATTGGGTGCTCCTTGCGTCGGGTCGTTGCGTGTGGACCGATCCTAGCAAGGGGCTCCTGACAACGTGGTGTCAGGAGCGTCGAGGTGTAGCGTCAGCCGATGGAGAGCGGCTCAAGCCGCGACCCGTACCAGGCGCCCAGACCGCGCAATGCCGCAGCGCAGTCGCCCGTGTACGCGGAGTTGTGCATTAAGCCCAGGGTCTTCGGTTCCAGCCCGGCGAGCGCTTCGATGGTCGGCGCGGTGCGCGCGGTAATCGCCGAGTACGGCAAGTTCGTCTCGAAGGCGATGGCTTCTTCGAGAAGGTCGCCCTGCGTGATCGCCGGGTACGTCCCGCCGCGCGTAAACAAATCGCCCGCGAGCAGCGTCCTGGTCGTCTCTTCAAACAGGAGGCCGGCATCCCACCCATGCGGGACGTGCGGCGTGTCGATGCGACGTACGCGCTTTCCGCCGAGATCGAGCACCTCGCCGTCGCGTAACGCGCGCGGCATCCGGTCGGCTTGGTCCATGACCGACACCATGACGCCGACCTCGCCGTGCGCCACGACGGCGTCGGGAGCGGCGGCGAGAAAGTGATTCATTGCACCGCATTCGTCGGCTTCGAAGTGCCCGAAGGTGATCCACCGGAGCCGGGCGAGCGGGACGATCGTTGCAACCGCTTCCGAGACCGATGGGAACGTGTTGCGCAGGCCCGTGTGAAAGAGCAGCGGTTCCTCCGCGTCAATCAGAAACTGGTTGAACGTGAAGCCGCCCGGACCGGCTTCAGCGAGGTACGTCGAGAGCCGATAGATTCGATCGGCGATCTCGGTGATCTGTGTCTGCACGATTGTGGACTCCCGTCGTTGTGCGACGCCTGCTGCCCCCGTTCTCCGAGCGAGTAGGGCCACGCCGCGTCGCCCTCGCTTCGCGTCAGTGAGGACTGAGAACAATCAACCTCCAACGCGACATGGAGAGTCAACGGGCGAACGGCCCGCGAGGCGAGGCCGGCGTCGACGGAGCGCAGCTTTGTTGAGGCACTTCCGAGAGACGGCGACAAAACTGCTTGTACGATATCGAACCCTTATGGGACAATGGTCCCAGTGCTCCAGGATGTTCGATCCCGGCGCGATTTCCGTTTGCTCTGGGGCGGACAGTTCGTGTCGGATCTCGGCGGCCAGCTGACCGCCTTCGCTCTGCCCACCATCGCGATAATCTCCCTCGGCGCGAGCCCGCTCGCGGTCGGGTCGCTCCAGGCCTTCGAGTTCGCGGTCGTTCCCCTGCTTGCTACCGTGGCGGGCGTGATCGCCGATCGCCACCCGCGCAAATCGCTGATGATCGGCGCGAACGTCGTGCGCGCTGTCGCGTTGGGCTCGCTTCCGCTCGCGTGGTGGCTCCACTCGCTCACGCTGATGCAGTTCTTTGTCGTCGGCGGAATCTGCGCCGCGGCTGGGGTGCTGTTCGACACCGCGTATCAAGCACTGCTTCCGGCGCTGTGCGGTCGCGACGACTACCAGCGCGGCGTCGCACGGCTTGCGATGGGCGGATCCGTAGCGGAAGCGGTCGGGACGAGCTCCGCCGGCGCGATCGTGGAGTTCGTCGGCGCGCCGCTCGCGATCATGCTGAACCTGTTCACGTTCGTCGTCTCGACCGTGAATTTGCTGCGCATACGCGTCCCGCAACAGGCACCTCCGCGCGAAGCGTCGGAGCGCGGGAGCACATGGGAGGAAGCGCGCGCGGGGTTCGCGCTCGTGCTGCGCGATCCGCTGCTGCGCAGCGTCGCGCTCTCGGCCTCGACGGCGTACCTCGGCGGTGCGATGGTGACCTCGGTGTTCACGCTGTACTGCTACCGGGAGCTGCACATGACCCCGGTGCATTTCGGCATCGTGATGGGTCTGGCCAATCTCGGGCTGGCCGGTGCATGGGTAGCGCACCGTGCCGGCGCGCGCTTCGGCGCGCGTCGCACGCTCGCCGGCGCGACCGCGCTCTCGGCGCTCGGAAAGTTCATCTTTCTCTGCCACGCGGCGCCGGTCGCAGCGGTCTTCGTCGGACGGCTGCTCCTCTCGTTCACGGGGCCGATCAGTTCGACCACGCAGCAGGCGCTGCAGACCGCGCGCGTTCCGGACGGCATGCTCGGGCGCATGAACGCGGCGATGCGGACGATCGTGTGGGCTGCGCTCCCTGTCGGCTCGTTCCTCGGCGGCGCCGTCGCCAACGTCGCCGGGACGAGCGTCACCATCGCGCTCGGCTCCGCGATCTCGCTGTGCGCAGTCGGCTGGCTCGCGATTCGTCCTTCCGTGGAGTCGCCCCGGCTCGAGCCCGAGCTCGAGCTCGCGAGTTAGGCCTCTCGCAGCGCGAGCGCAGCCGTCAGCTGCGAGAAGTCGGTGAACGGCTCGTAGCGGCGCTGCTCGCCATCGAGATAGCGCGCCAAGCCGTCACGCGCGAAGACGCGGTCGGCGGCGAGCGCCGCGCAGCGGTCCGAATAGCCGTCGCCGACGTAGGTGAGCGCACCCGCCGGAAGCGAGGCACGTTTGCAGGGCTCACCGCACGTCGCGCAGTCGGAATCCGCGACCCAGCGAATTCGCCAGCCGTCGGGCCGCGGATCGACGCGATTGGCGCGCACGCGCGCGGTGACACCCTCGCGGGCGAGAATCGGCTCGATCGTTTCGTGAAAGCTCGAGGAGAGGATCAGCGGGTCGAAGCGCTCCACGAACGCCGCAAAGCCGCGCCGGACCCGAACGTTCTCCACTAGAAACGCGACGACGTCAGCCAGCGGGACCGTGAGGAGCAAAAACTCGCGCTCCATGACTTCGCGGTGCGTGATCGTACCGGCGGCGAGCCCCGCATCGAGCGGATCGAGCTTGGTGACCGTCCCGTCCCAGTCCAGGATGAATTCCAATTCCGGGGCGTTCTCCGCTAGCGCGTGGGCGTCATGCCGTACCCATGTCACCCTGAGCTTGTCGAAGGGCCTTCGTCACGCACGGCGCCTCACGATACACGTTGCACGTGAGGCACCATGCGCGCCGAGGGTCCCTCGACAAGCTCGGGATGACGGGGGTTACGCTCGCGCGAAGTCCGCGATGAGCGCCGGCGCCGCGGCGTCGAAGCCGACGACGTCGAGCATGCCCGCGTCGTTCGGATCGGCGATCGTGAAGCCGGTCGAGGTCATGCCCACGACGACGAGCTTTGCGGCGATGCCGGTGCGCCGGCGGTATTGGCGAAGCGCCTCGTCGGCGTGAATCGTGCCGGCCCACGTCTCGTTGTCCGTCAGCACAACGAACAGGTCGACCGGGAGCCCGTGCTCCATCGCGTAGAGGACCGGGAGCGAGCAGTCCGTGCCCATGAACGGCAGCGCCTCCGCGCGCCGGACGACCGACGCGACGCTCTCGTCCTTGGCGATCGCGAACGGAACGAAGTCCTCCGAGAACGCCATGACCGTGACGTCGCGTTCGGTGCGCACGAACGAGAGCGCCATCGCCGCCGCGCCGACGCGTGGCGTGATCCCCGGGACGCCCGCGATCGCGCCGCTCGACATCGAGCCCGAGACGTCGAGACCGACGAGGGTGCGCGCACCGGTCGGCTCGACGTTTTCGAACGCGAGCGCGAACGCTGCGTCGAGCGCCTCGACGATCGCCGCGACCGGCGTCCACGACGCCGAGCCGCGCGCGCTCTTGCCGCTCCGGTACGTCTCGAGCGCCGCGAGGATCGCGATCGGGTGGATGCGCGCCTTGCGCAGTGCCGCCCGGTCGGTGATCCGCGCCGCGACGTCCCGCGTCCAGTCCGCCTTCGGCGTAAGGACGCCGACGCGGGTGAGCGTCGCGAGGTTGCGGATGAGCGCCGTCATCGGCAATGCCGGCAGCAGCGCCTTCCACACCTCCGGTTCGCGCAGCCAAGTGCTCGGAAGCGCCTCGCGCGGGAGACCGCTCGCGGTGATCAGCTCGACGCACGTCGCGGCGCCGGCATCCTCCGATGCCTTCGCCGCGGCATGCGCGCGCAGCAGCGCGAGCGACGCGTGCTCGTCGCCCGGAAGGTCGCCCTTGACGATCCAGGCGTAGAGCGCCGCGCGGTCGGCCTCCGTCGCGAGCGGGTGCGCGAGACGAAAGACGTCGCGATGCGTGAAGCCCTCGCGGTTCTGGTACTTGAGCGCTTGGAACGCGAGCTCGCGCACCGGCTTCGCTTCGTACCAGGCACGCAGACCACGGCGCAGGCCGCGGCCCCAGCCGCGGAACTGCTCGATGTACGAGCAGAACGTGAGCAGGTGCGAGCCGGTCCGGCAAACGCGCCGCAGCGCGTCGCCGAGCGCGAGCGCCCGCGTCGCGTCGTCGCCGAAGCCGGCGCAGGCCGCGAGCGCGAAGATCGCCGGCTGCACCTTCGGTGCACGGCCGCTCTCCGAGATCGCGAGGATGCGCGCGACGACGCGCGCACCGTCTTCGGCGATCGCCTCGGCGAGGTTGACCGCATTCTCCTTGGTGAGCCGCTGCTCGGTCGCGTAGTACGTGCCGCCCTCGGAACCGAGGATCAGAAAACGGTCGAGCCGCGACCAGCGGTCGAGCGCGTAGACGTAGCCGCCCGCGTCGTTCTCGACTTGGTCGCGCTGCGGTTGCGGCTTCGAGGGGAGCGTGCCCCACAGACGACCGCGGAAGATGTTGGCGAGTGCCTTCATGACGGTGAACCTCCTTTCGAGGCGTGATGAACGAGAAGTTGAGAGCGAAGTCTCTCGGACGAGTGGTGCTCGAGGGTGGGCTTGCGCCCGGTGCTCTACCGCTGAGCTACGTGCGATGCACGGCGGGATTCGAACCCGCGACCTCCTCATTAATGGTGATAACCTCGAACGTCCGGCCCGAGAGAATCTGCAGGGCAAGGTGATTCTTCGAGACGCCTTGCGACGCGATCGGGTGAACGATAACTCGAAGAGTTCGGCCCAACGGACGTGTTGCGTAACCGCCGATGGCCCGCGGACAAGGTGAGGTGCGGGAGCGAGTTGCCGAAGCAACTCAACGTCCGCCGCGCACACCCCGTCGCGACGGCCGGTTGGACTCGAACCAACTTTTACCAAAATAACCCGCACCGTTCGGCCCGCGAGCCGACCGGTTTCCGGCGTGGACGAGTGGTGAGCGAGGTTCGGCTTGCGCGACCGGTGCTTTGGCAAAGCCCAGCGTCTCCGGTTTCAGTAACCTCGTTCTATCGGCCCACGCCGCGCATCAACCCTTGATGCAGACGACCTGACGGAGCGTGTGAACGATCTCGACGAGATCGCGCTGCGCCGCCATCACGGCGTCAATATCTTTGTACGCCCCAGGTGCCTCGTCGAGGACACCGGAGTCCTTGCGACACTCGACACCCTGCGTCTGCCGCTTGAGATCCGCGAGGGTCAGGCGACCCTTCGCCTCGCTGCGGCTCATTCGCCGGCCCGCACCGTGCGAGCACGATTCGAACGAGTCGGCGTTGCCAAGACCCCGCACGACGAACGAGCGCGCGCCCATCGAACCGGGGATGAAGCCCAGTTCGCCGAGACCCGCCCGGACCGCACCCTTTCGTGTCACGTAGACGTCGGCACCGAAGTGCCGCTCTCGCGCGACGTAGTTGTGGTGGCAGTTCACGACGGTCTCGGCCCGCTTGAACTTCGGCATGCCGGCCTTGCCGTCGATCGCCGCGAGCGCGTGCGTGAGCATGAGCTCGCGATTGATCCGCGCGTAGTCCTGCGCCCAGCCGACCGCCTCGACATACTCGTCGAAGAGCGGCGTGTGCTCGGTGAGGTGCGCGAGGTCCCGATCGACGATCTTGACGCCTGCCTTCTCGAGTTCGCGTAGCGCGCGCTCGATGTAGCAGGTGCCGATCCGGTTGCCGGCGCCGCGCGAACCCGAATGCAGGACGAGCCAGACATTCGACGCTTCGTCGAGGCACAGTTCGATGAAGTGGTTCGAGCCGCCGAGCGTACCCAGCTGCTCTCGCACGTTCCGTGTCGAGACCGACGGCGCACGATCGAGGACGCGCACGTAGCGCTCGCCCAGCGTCGAAGCCCACTCAGCCTCCGCCGCCTTCGTAGCGTCCCGATGCGCGGCCTTACCGACCGGAATGACGGATTCGATCGCGGCCCGCACGCGACGTAGATCCGTCGGAAGGTCCTGGGCGCGGATCGTGAGCTTTTGCGCGATCATGCCGCATCCGATGTCGACGCCGACGGCGGCCGGAACGATCGCGCCGATCGTCGGGATCACGCTGCCGATCGTCGCACCCTTGCCGACGTGAACGTCCGGCATCACCGCGACGTGCGAGTGCACGAACGGCAATTGCGCGATGTTCTCGACTTGGCGCCGCGCGCCGGCGTCGAACTCGACGCCGTCGACCCAAGCCTTGATCGGACGGCCGGTCGTAACGATCGTTTGCACGGTGACTCCTTTCGCTCAAAATAGAAACGGGGTGAGCGCATCGCTCACCCCGCCATTTACGGCGACTTGGAGCGTGCAGTTGTTAGGTGGGCGTCCCCATAACGGAGCATGCCGAGCCCGTCGGGCTACCGGTGGTGCCCGCCGCGAGATTTCGCAGATCGTGTTTGCTCTGTCGATACATCATGAACTCCGCACACAGCCTAAGCGAGCGCTGCGACATTTGTCAAGCATTACCCACGTCAAAACCGCGCTTCGTTGCGACAGCCGCGCGCATGTCAACCGGAGAAACATTCATGTGACCCGCTTGACAAGTGTTCCGGCTAGGCGTTAGGATCGGCCAATCATGATGCAGCGAAACGCATCCGCCCTATCCCGACTCCCGGATTGCAGCATGCACTCCGTCGATTCGTATCATCTGAACGCGAAAGCGTTTGGCTGGGTCGGTACGCGTCCTGAAGGGACGATCGCCGCCTCATAGCTGTTACACCGAACCTCATGTGAGTTCCACGAGGGGATCGGCGCGCAGCCGGTCCCCTCGGTGTTTTTCCGGGTTCGTGTCGCGGCGACGAGTGCGTCTCCAAAACGCACGACGGCGGTTCAACTCCGTCCGGGCCCGCCATTGTGGTTCCCATGTTCCGGCATGCACGAGTCCGTGCACGTCTGTTCCAACACGTCCTTTGAAAACTGCATCGTCCAATTTCGATCTTGCGCGAGATCTCTCGTGCGACGTGCTGGCACGCGTCGCGCCGTTCGGCCGATCTCGCGCGCCCCGGCGACCGGGTAACGCCGCGCACCCGGCGATGAGGGGCGCAGCGGAGCGTCGCATCGGGAGCGGCATCACGCCCGCTTCGCCAATTCGGGAATGCAGCTGAAACGGTTCATAGCGCCTGGTTGAAGCCCAGGAGAAGGCGGTTCGACTCCGTCCGTTCCCACCAACACGCCCCCGTATCTCAACGGACAGAGTTCCGGATTACGAATCCGGTAAGTGCGCGTTCGACTCGCGCCGGGGGCTCCATGGGCTGCCATGTTCCAAGGCTGGCGACGTTGCTTTGCAAGCACTGTGCGGTCGGTTCGATTCCGACGCGGTCCACATGTTTTTCGGTGTAGCACAAACGGTAGTGCGAGCGGTTGTTGCCCGCCTGATCTCCGTTCGAATCGGAGCACCGAAGCCAACCGGCCGTGGGGAAACGGTAGACCCAGCAGTCCGAGAAGCTGCCGTCGTCATGACGTGCGCGTTCGAGTCGCGCCGGCCGGACCGTCCCGAGTTCGCCTAATGGTAGGGCAGCGGATTGTAAATCCGTGGCGCGATGCGCATTGGGGGTTCAAGTCCCTCACTCGGGACCAATCACTGCGGAGTCGCCCAGCAGCAGGGCAGCGGCCTCATAAGCCGTACCGGCGCGGGTGCAAGTCCCGCCTCCGCAAGCACACACAGGCGTAGCGTAGTGGTATCGCGCTCCCTTCGGGAGGGAGAGAATGTTCGGTTCGATTCCGACCGCCTGTACCACACTGGTAAGCTCTCTATCGGTCGGGGAGCACGCGTATCGGCGGAGGCAGGGGCCGAGCGCACGCGATCAACGGCGAGTGAGGAACGGTAGACTAGCGGTGCTCAGACCACCGTGGGCGCAAGCCCGTGCGCGTTCGAATCGCGCCTCGCCGACCAACGCCCCTTTCGGGATCTTCTAAGCGGTAAGATGCTTGGCTTTGAACCAGGCGAAGCGCGTTCGAGTCGTGCTCCCGAAGCATTCTCGCCGGCCTAGCTCAATGGGCAGAGCGCCCGCCTTTTAAGCGGGACTACGCAGGTTCGATGCCTGCGGCCGGCAGCACATTTGACCGCGTTAGCGCGATCGTTCCCGCTTGAAGCGCAAGTAGGCGACCACACCGGCGTAGCCCGCGACGATGATCGCAAAGCCGTCGAGGATCGACGCGATCGCGTCAAAGGTATCGCCCGTGCCCAGCGCCGCGCCCGCGCGAAAGGCGACGGAAGCGACCATCGCGGTCGCGCCTGCCAGCATGACACGGCCCACATACTGAGGGTGCGACCGGCGGCGCGTCCCTGCTATACCAATCGCCAGCAGGCCGCAGAAGAACACCAAACCGCCCGCCATCCAAAGAGCGGCTGAAATTGTAGACATCGCCTCGCCGCGATTCGCCGCGCGCGACTTGCGTCATTCCTCGTCAACCGCCCAGTCAACGATGCCTCAAAATTAGACCAAGCTTGCGCGCCCGAGCCCCGGGGCGCGCACCAACTCCATTGCCGAAGATGCTGATGCGGATCAGCGGCGCCTTCGTAACGCGCAAGCAGCCGGTTCGACTCCGGCCTTCGGCTCCAAATTCGCGGAAGGTTCCGCCGCGTGGGCGGCAGCCGGCTTCGAAAACCGGAGGGGGCGCTCCGCGCTCGGCGTTCGACTCGTCAACCTTCCGCCAATCTTCACCACGATCGCGCGTTCACGGCGAGCCGCGCGATCCGAAGGCGCCGTCGTGGAGCGACGTGCGCGACGCTCCGAGCTCGCGATGGTCCGCGGCCGGATGCAGCTCGCCGTTTGATGTGGACCTCATACAATGGCAGTACCGCGCCGTGCCAAGGCCGGAATACGGGTTCGATCCCCGTGGTCCACTCCACAACACATCATGACGAAAGGAGGCGATCCCATGAGCGACATTCTCTTGCTCAACTTCACCTACGAGCCGCTCGGGATCGTCGATCTTCAGCGGGCCGTGCGGCTGCTCTTCGCTCGCAAGGCCGAGGTCGTTCACGCGCACGGCCGCGAGGTGCGCTCGGCGACGTTCGCGTTTCCGATGCCGTCGGTCGTGCGGATGCTGTACTACATTCGCCGCACTCGCAAGCGGGTGGCGCTGACGAAGAAGAACGTCCTGCTGCGTGACGGCTACGTTTGCGCGTACTGCGGCGACCGCGGCAGCCGCGACATGACGGTCGACCACGTCGTGCCGAGCAGCCGCGGCGGCCGCTCGACGTGGGAGAACCTCGTCGCCTGCTGCGCGACGTGCAACGCGCGCAAGCGCGACCGCACGCCGGACGAGGCGCGGATGCCGCTGCGCCGCACCCCGCGCGAGCCGAAGTTCATCCCGTGGATCGTCGTGCGCCGGCATACCGCGCCCGACGAGTGGGTGAAGTATCTCGCGCTCTACAGCGTCGGCATCGAGGAGCGGCTCGCGTAGGATCGCCTCAGGGCGCCCGCGACCCGCGCCTGCCGGCGCGTTCGAATTGGACGATGCGGTTGCACCCGGAGCGAACGTCCATGCTCGATGTGATCGAAGTTCAGTCTCGCCTCGGCGCGCGCGTTCGGGCGCGCCGAGAGGCGCTCGCCCTCACGCAAGCAGCGTTGGCAGCGCGAGCCGGCATCAGCCGCCCGTCGGTCGCGAACGTCGAAGCCGGCCGGCAGAACGTCGGCCTTCGCCAACTCGTCTCGCTCGCGCAGGCGCTCGACGTCGAGCTGGCCTCCCTGCTGTGCGAATAGCCAGCGCGACAACGAGGCTTGCTCGACAAGCTCGCAATGACAAAGACGAACTCGCAATGACGGTCGCCCGTTGCGCCGCGAGTCGTCAGCGACGTTCGAAGATCGAGGCCGCCAAACCGAGTGCGATGATGCAGGGGAACGTCATGGCGACGACGCCGCTCGGGACCGACGCCCGCAGCAGCACGACGCTGATCACGACGCCGAGCGCGACGGCGAGCGGCGCGAGGCGGGAGTCGCCGGCGATGAACTCCCAGACAGCTGAGAGCTTCACGCCGCCACCTCGCTCGGCGCTCGCGCCGCTGCAACGAGCACACCGGAGACCGCCAGATAGAACATCGCGAGAAGCAGAAGCGAGAGGTCGGCGCCCCACCAGGCAATGCCGAGGCCTTCGCCGGTCCAGAACGTGCCGAACGACGTCAGCATGATGCCGACGACGAACTTCATCGTGTTCT
>JAQBPL010000139.1 GCA_028287545.1 Vulcanimicrobiota bacterium
CCGCCGGCGACGGCGCGCAGCGGCCGAGAATGGTGGTGCACTCTCGACCGAGCACGCCGCGCCGGACGCGACGCCTCTAGAGCTTCGGCCGCGGCGTGACGTCGTAGCGAAGCACGGCGCCGCCGCCTTTTGCCTCACCGGGTGAAGCCGCGACGTAGAGGCGGTTCAGCGCCGGGACCAAGATCGCCGTCTTCGCTCCGGGGGCGCTCGGCACGTTTGCGACGTGCGAATAGTGGTCGGCGCCCGACTGCGCGAACACGCCGATGAAGCCGTCGCCGCCCGTCACGTAGATGCGGCGGTTCGCCTCATCCCAAACGACCTGGTCGGCCCGCTCCGGGGCCTTGAAGCTCGCCACGGTCGCGCCGGTGTCGGCGTTGAGCACCACCAGCATGCCGGGCTTGCGCGAAACGATGAACACGCGGTGATTCGGCTCGTCGAACGCCACCGCGGCGTTCTGCTGAGCCTCCTTGAACGGCCACCACGCGACGATCTTGCCGGTCTTCTTGTTGACGACCGCGATCTTGTTCTTGTCGGTGACGTTGATGAAGATTCGGTCGCCCTGCTGCTCCACCGCCAGCGCTTCCACGTGGTTGGCGTCGAAGTGGACCTTCTTGAAGATCTTGCCGGTGGCAGGGTCGATCTCGATCACGTTGCAGTCGGGCTGCGGCACGTCCTTACCGCCCGTCACCACCCACAGGTGCTTCGTCGAAGCGTCGTACGCAACGGAGTCGGCGCTGGCGGGAAGCGGGAACGACCGCTTCACGGCCTGCGTCTTCGCGTTGAGCACGCGGGCCGGCTTGGTGCCGTCGATGACCAGCAGCTCGTTCGTCTGCGGCATCAGCAGCAGGCTGTGCGGGACGCCGTATCCTTTGATGCTGCGAACGAGTTTGCCGCTGCCGAGGTCGAACACTTCCAGGGCGGCGCCGTCCTCGCCGGCGAGAAAGAGCGTTCCGCCCTTGGTGTCGACTTCGAAGTGGTCGAAGTCGCCCTTGTACCCGGGCAGCTTCGTCACGCCGGCCAGCGTCAACGGCGCAGCGGCCGCGATCGCAACGGGGCGCGCGTCCGCCTTCGCGAGCAGCCCGGAGGCGCTCGGGATCTGGCGCGCCATCTCGTCGCGAATCTGTATCGCGAGCGCGTTCATCGCGGCCTTGTCGTCGCCGGGGTTGCGGAAAACCGTGCCGAGGGCGCCGATGTTCTTTCCGGCCGCATCGTGCAGGACGAGCTCGACCTCGTACCGCGCCTTGTTTTCGCTGATCTCGAAGTTCGACTTTTCGGTGTTGACGACGCGCATGTCGTCCTCGTCGGCCTTCTTGCCGACGCGGCCGATGTTCGAGCCGAGGAAGATGTTGCCGCGGCCCGGCAGGGTGACGCGCATGCCGAGCACTTGCAGCTCGGGATGGCGCGCGATCGTCGCGTCGACCAGACGCTGTGCTCCGTTGTCGGGCGAGTACTCGGCGCTGTACGGATACGCGTCGACCAGGTTGGCTTCGCTCAGCACGTGCTTGCGGAAGAACGTCTGGATGTCGGCGGCTACCTTCTGGTAGCGGCTCGTGTCTTGGCCCTTCTGGTAGCGAAAGACGACGCCGATCGCGCCGATCGTCAACCCGGAGACGTCCTGCAGCGTCTCCTCGACCTCGTAACGGTCGCCGGCCTTGTTCACCTCGAGTTTTTTCTCGCCGGTGGTGATGACGTGCAGGTCGTCCGGGTCCGCCTTCTTTCCGATGCGGCCGATGTTGGACGCGACGATCACGTTCTCGGTACCGTGCGGCGGGGTAACGTGGAGGGCGAGTACGACGACTTCCGGGTGCGCCGCCAGCATCTGGTCGACGAGATGCTGGGCGTACGGGGCGGGGGCACTGGGGTTCCACGTTGCCGTCTCCGCGGCGAGGACAGGGCTCGCGAGCCACGGTCCGCACGCGAGAAGGCCAACCTGCAATAGCGCCAGGTTGCGGATGCGCATGGCGATGTTCTCCATTTCTCGGCTCATGCTGATGCTCCGGCGAGTATGGAGCCCGCAACCTTTCAGGCGGCTTTCAGGGCGATTCCTGGGGGAAAATTATTCCTGCCGCGACGCTGCGGCCGGCATCGAGAAAGGTTGCCGAAAGGTTCGCTTCTTACAATACTTGTGATGAAGCTCGTATTCGCGGCGCTCGCCGCAACGCTGATGATCGCCCCCTTCGCCGGGGTCTCGGCGCAATCGACCGCAGCGCGTTCCGGCTCGGTGGAGTGGGTGCTCCCGACGACGGCGCCGGTGAAGCCGCAGACCGACGAAGAGAAAAAGCGCGGCATGACCGACGGCCGCGACCTCCCCACGCTGGAGGTCTTGCAGCCGACGCTGGATCCCGTGCTGCCCGAGTATCAGCCGCGCAAGGGCGTCAAGCTTCACGGCCACTACAAAGCCGCCGCATCGGACGTGCTCGCGATGCTCTCGAAGCAATGGGTCGCGGCGTTTCAGCACTACTACCCGGACGTCTCGATCGACGTCGCCCCGCCCTACGCAGGAAGCCTCGGTGCGAAGGAGCTGGTGAAGGGCAACATCGACTTCGTGTTCGTCTCGCGCGAGCTCAAGCCCGACGACATCACCGACTTCCACGCGAAGTTCGGCTACGATCCGCTCAGCGTGCCGGTCTCAGGCGGGAGTTACCGCCACTTCGGATTCCTCGACGCGGTGGGCTTCATCGTCAATCGGGACAACCCGATCGACTCGCTCAGCTTCGATCAGCTCGACGCGCTGTTTTCGAGCACGCACGCGCGCACGGGGAAAGGTTTCCGCACCTGGGGTGATCTCGGCCTGACGGGCGAGTGGGCCGACAAGCCCGTCCATCTCGTCGGCGTCAAACCGTGGAACGGGTTCGAGGAATTCGTGCGGCAACGCGTACTGAGCACCCCGGGGCATCGCGGTGAATGGCGCGACGGCATCGACTACTCCGAGACCGTGTTCCCCATCGCCCAGAAGGTCGCCAGCGACCGCTATGCCCTGGCCTACGACGGCCTCGCCTATCTCGACAAGCCGGTCAAGGTTCTGGCCGTCGGCCCCGCCGCCGGGCCGCTCGTGGCACCGTCCTACGAGAACGTCGCGACCGCGGCCTACCCGCTCAGCCGGCTGATCTTCTTCAACACGAACAAGGCGCCCGGCAAGCCGCTGCCCCCGGCGATCGAAGAGTTCCTCCGCTTCGTGCTCAGCCGCCAGGGCCAGGCCGTCGTCCAACAGCAAAACGTCTACATCCCGCTGCGCGCCTCCCAGGCCCAAACGGGGCTCGCCCTCCTGACGCGCTAAAACCCGCCCACCCTCGTTGCCACCCTGAGCTTGTCGAAGGGCGGTCGAAGGGCGCTCGTCACCCTGGCCTTATCGAAAAGGCGCTCGGCGTGGCCGAGCGCCTTTTTTGCGGGGATTCAGGAATCTTCGCTCCCGGGCCGAACCGCCCAAGAGCCGTTTTGATCAGCGGCGCCGTCGCGTGCTCGCGGCGGTGCCTGTCCGGGAGTCACTGTCATCGATATCGGGATCGACCTGGGTACCGCCAACGTCCTCGTTTACGTCAAGGGCAAGGG
>JAQBPL010000159.1 GCA_028287545.1 Vulcanimicrobiota bacterium
GTTCGAAGGCGACGATCCGCACCCGGTCGCTGTTGGCCCGGATCGCTTCGACGACTTGGGTGTAGCCGGTTTCCTTGTGCGGACCCATCAGGAGCACGACGGCGAACTCCTTGCGAAAATCGACCGAACCGGCGACCCCGATCGCGTCCAGCGTCCGGTGGTCGCGCACGACAACGACCTCCCGGGGCCCCACCGTAGGAGTGGTCCCGGACCGTTGCTGATTGACCCGCACCTCACGGCAGCCGACGAGAACGACGGCCAACGCGAGGGCGGCGAGGACACGCCGCATCGGGACCGAGCGTTCGACGATCGTTGCCGAGGATACCCCGCGGTTGCGACGGAAGTCTGGGGATCCGGGAAGCCAGAGGATCAAGATGCTGAGCCTGCTGCCGCTCGTCGTAGCTTTGGCGAGCAATCCGTCCCCGTCTCCGGCGCCTGCTTCGAGCGTGCGACCGACCCCGCTCACCGAAATCGGGCGCGTCCGGACGACGCCGATCTGCACGACGATCGTCGTACATGCGAACGGCGCGATCACCTCCGCGCTCGACAACGATCGCACGCTGGCGATCCTGACGACGAACTTGCGGAACACCGACTTCGATCGGCTCAACAGCCTGCAGCGCCGCAACGCGATCGAAGAGTTGATGAAGCAAGCCTCTGCCGTGCGGATCAACGGCAAGCTCGCCGACGGCGAGATCAAGCAGCTGCGCGCATACGCGCAAACGTCGACCGATCCGGAGCGCAAAGCCGAGCTGAAAGCCTTCGCCGACGCGCTCGGCGGCGCGATCTATCGCCAAACGAAGGTCGCCAATGAGTTCATGCGCGACGTGACGATCGTGCAGGGCCGCGAGGACGCCAAAGAAGTGCGCGACATCAGGAACCGCGACAATCCGCCTATCGAGAACGCGGCCTCGCTGCCGATGGGCGCAGGGCGTGTGCAGATGCCGGATCCGCCGCGAAGTTACAACCAAACGATGCGCGCCGTCGCCGCCGACCTGATCGACCTCCAGACGGGGATTATCGCCGATGAAGGCGTCGCGGCCGATCACAGCATTGCGGCGACGTCGGGCTGCTGACGACCTGAGTCGTTTCGCCGGGTACCCTCGCGCGGTACGCTAGAATCTGATGTTCCGGGCTTTTTCGATCGCGGCGGCCGTCGCGGCATTCCTGGTTGTCGTTCTCGGCAGCTGGGTGCGCATCAACGGCGCAGGAATGACCTGCCCCGATTGGCCGTTGTGCCACGGAGCGCTGATCCCATCGCTGGACGGCGGCGTGGTGCTGGAGTGGTCGCACCGCCTGCTCGCGCTCATCACCGGCGTCCTGGTGCTGCCGGCGCTCTGGACCGGCTGGCAGGCCCGCAAGCGGATCGGCGGCGTCCCCCTGGCGCTGGCCTACATCGGCGCGGTCTTTCTCATTCAGGTCGCCCTGGGCGGCCTGACCGTCGCCCTTTCGAACACCCCCTGGTCGGTCGTCGTCCACTGGGGAACCGCGATGCTGCTGCTGGGCGGGCTCACGGCCCTCGCGCTGCTGGCGATCGTGGCGCCACACCGCGTAGCCATCCGGCATTCCGTGCTGGGCGGCGTGCTGACGGTCTGCGCCGCGCTGGCGTTCCTCACCATGCTGGCCGGCTCGTTCGTGAGCTCCAGCGGCGCCGGGCTCGCCTGCACGACGATCCCGGGCTGCGACGGCGGTTCCTGGACCGGCGCGGCGCCCGCGCAGATGGCGCAGATGACGCATCGCTGGATCGCCGCCGGGTGCTTCGCGTTCGCCACGCTGGCCGCATACATGGCGGCATTCGGAACGACCGCGCGCGTGCGCAGCGCGACGCTGCTCGCCTTCGCGCTGATCGTGCTGCAAGTGATGCTCGGGTTCGCCAACGTCGCGTGGCAATTGCCGACCGCGCTGCGCGAAGCGCACGCCGCGAACGCTTGCGCCGTCTTCGTCGCGTTCGTCGCGGCCCTCGTGTTCGCCGCGATCGACGGTACGGCTCCGGTCGCCGTGCGCGCCGAAGAGCTCCGCGTGCGCGGCGGCGCCGCCGAAGGCCAAACGCCGTGAGCTCCACCCTCGCGCGGGTCGAAGGGACGGCGGCGCTCGGCGCCCAGAGCGGCTGGCGAGGCGTCGTCACCGACTACTACGAGCTGACCAAACCGCGCATCATCTACCTGCTGCTCGTCACCACGCTGGCCGCGATGATCATGGCCGCGCGCGGGGTTCCCAACCTCGCGCTGGTGTTCTGGACGCTGTTCGGCGGAGCGCTCTCGGCCGCGTCGGCGGGCGCGATCAACTGCGTGTGGGACCGCGACATCGACCGGCTGATGACGCGCACGAAGTCGCGTCCGGTCGCGCGCGGCGCGATCTCGGCGCGCGACGCACTGATCTTCGCCGGCGTCGCGCAAGCGGTCGGTTTCGCCGCGCTCTATGCGTTCGCGAACCCGCTCGCCGCCTGGCTCTCGCTGGCCGGCAACGTGTACTACGTCGGCATCTATACGATGTGGCTCAAGCGCATCACGCCGCTCAACATCGTGATCGGCGGAGCTGCCGGCGCGGTGCCGCCGCTCGTCGGCTGGGCGGCGGTGACGCATCAGCTCGGATCGCCGGCGTTCGCACTCTTCGCCGTCATCTTCTTGTGGACGCCGCCGCATTTCTGGGCGCTCTCGCTGATGACGAACACCGACTACGACAAAGCCGGAATTCCGATGCTGCCCAACGTGAAGGGCGTCCCGCGCACCAAACGCGAGATCATGGTGTACTCGCTGGTGCTGGTCGGCGTCTCGCTGGCGTTCTTCCCGCTGCACGTGCTCGGCCCGTGCTACGGCGGCTGCGCGCTGATCCTCGGCTGCG
>JAQBPL010000207.1 GCA_028287545.1 Vulcanimicrobiota bacterium
CCCTTGTGAGAACCGAGCGTGAACTCGGGGGCGCGGTCGCCGACTTTCAAGGTCGGCGTGGAGGCGGCGCTGCTGGTGCGCCCTTTCTGAATTGCCATCGCGGGCCAATCGCCCACGCTTGCACGCGAGTCCTGCCGTCGAATGGAACCTCAGCGGCGGCGCGCTTCGGCGATGCGCGGGTGAGCGGCGAGGAACTGCGTCGCGGCGTCGATCGGCGTGGCGAAGCCGATCGCGCGTTCTTCCTCGAAGCGCGACTGTGCGACGCCGATCACCTCGCCGGTCGTCACGTCGAACACGGGGCCGCCGCTTTCGCCCGGGATGATCGGGACGTCCAATTCCAGCGCGCCCTTGCGCACGCTCGCGACGCGGCCCGCATACATCGAGACGGTGCGGCCCAGACGTTCGTCGTCGAATGCGTCCGGGATCGGATACCCGAGCACGCCGATCGGCGTGCCGGGCTCGAGGTGCGCGATCGAGCCCAACCGCGCCGCGGTCTGGTTCGGGACGCGCACGTCGACGATCGCGAGGTCTTCATCGGGCCCCGTGCGCGCCACGACCCGAGCCGCCGCGTGCGCTCCGTCGCCGATCGTCGCCGTGAGGTCCTTCGCGTCCTCGACCACGTGCGCGTCGGTGAGAATGCGGGTGCCCCACGCGCCGCTTTCGACCACGACGCCGCTGCCGTACGCGTCGTCCCATTCGCCTTTGCGTTTCGGGTCGTTGGCGGGAATCTTCATCGTGAAGAGGACGACGGAGGGGTGGAGCCGTTCGTAGGCCGCGACGTACCGGTCTTTCTCGGCGAGCGCGTGCGGAGCACGGCTGCAGGCGCTCATCGCCAACAGCAGCAGCAGCGCCGGCCACCGCGCCCTCACCGCAGGCGTTCCGCGATCGCCGCGCGCAGCCGGTCGATCCCCTCGCCGCTCGAGGCGCTCACGTCCAGCGCATCCGGCGGCAACGTCGCGCGCGCCTCGGCGTCGAGCCGGTCGACCTTGTTGAAGATGTGGATGGTCGGCTTCTCGTCGAGTTTGAGTTCGCGCAGGATCGTCTCGACCGACGCCTTCTGGCGCGGCCAGTCGGGGTTCGACGCGTCGGAGACGTGCAGCAGCAAGTCGGCGTTCTCGAGTTCTTCGAGCGTCGCGCGAAACGCGTTGACCAGCTCCTGCGGCAGCGCGGTGATGAAGCCGACCGTGTCGGCGAGCCGCACGTTGAGACCCGGCGCGACGTAGGCGCGGCGGAGCGTCGGATCGAGCGTCGCGAACGGCTGGTCGGCGACGAACGCACCTTCGCCCTGGCCCGAACCGGCCAGCCGGTTCAACAGCGACGATTTGCCGACATTGGTGTAGCCGACCAGCGCGACGAACGGATCGCTGCCGCGGCCGCTGCGGCGCGTCTCGCGCTGTTTGCGCACTTCCTCGAGCTGGCGCTGGAGCAGCGAGACGCGCTGCTGGATCTTGCGCCGGTCGACTTCCAGTTTCGTCTCGCCGGGGCCGCGCGTCCCGACGCCGCCGCCGAGCCGCGAGAGCGCGGCGCCCGCACCGATCAGGTTCGACTGCCGGTAGCGCAGCTGCGCGAGCTCGACCTGCAGCTGGCCCTCGCGGGAACGCGCGTGCGCGGCGAAGATGTCGAGGATCAGCATCGTGCGGTCGACGATCGGCAGCGGGACGACCTTCTCGAGGTTCGTGCGCTGGCGCGGCCGCAAGTCGTTGAAGACGAAGAGCACGTTCGCATCGAGCTCTTCCGCCCGCTCGGCGATCTCGCGCGCCTTGCCGCTCCCGACCAGCGTCGCCGGATCGACGTGCCCCAACTTCTGCACGATCTCGCCGACGACGCGCACCCCAGCGGCCTTCGCAAGCGCAATGAACTCCGCCATTTCCGGAACGAGCGGACGCGCAGGGTCCTGCAGGTCTACCGCGACCACAAGGCCTCGCTGCGGCCCCGCGTCAGTTCGATGCAATCGTCGGTCTTCGTTCATGTCGTGGCCTTGCGTAATGTTTCGATGAGCCAGGCGAGACCGTCGTTGTAGCGTGGGCCTGGGCGTTCGAGGATGGCGGCGTCGGGGAGAATGTAGACGCGGTGCTCGCGGACGGCGCGCAGCGCGTTCCACGGCGCGCGATCGAGCGTTTCGCTGAGGTGCACGTCGGGGTCGACGATCAGCACGTCGGGCTGGCGCGCGACGAGCGCTTCGGCGCTGTACCGCGCGTAGGGCGCGTCGACGTCGGAGGCCGCGTTGCGGCCGCCGGCCAGCGCGATCAGGCTGGCGATGTACGACCCTTTGCCGACGGTGAACACCGGCGCCGTGCCGAGGACGACGAAGACCGAAGGACGGTGCGCCGGCCGAGCGGGAAGCGCGCCGGTCAGCGCCGCCGTGCGCGCCCGCAAGCGAGCGATGAGGGCATCGGCTTGCGGAGCCCGGCCGACGAGCGCTCCGATGCCGCGCAAGTTCGCGTACACGTCGTCGAGCGAATCATCGCGAAAGTAGCGCACGGGGATGCCGGCTCGCGTCACGTCGCGCGCGAGATTTTGCTGGGACTCGATCGCGACGACGACGTCGGGGTTCAGCGCGACGATGCGTTCGGCGTTGACCGCGGCGAACGACGAGACGACCGGCAGCCGCTTCGCTTGCGGCGGAAAGTCGCTGTACGCCGACACGCCGACGACGCGCGAACCGGCGCCCACGGCGAAGAGATCTTCGGTCAGCGACGGGATCAGCGAGACGACGCGATGGGCGACGAACGGGGGCGCCGCACCGGAGGCACTCGGGGCGAGAGCGACGAGCCCGGCCAGCGCGAGGCAGCGGAGGAACACTCGCGGTGATACGCCGGGCCTGCGGGCACACCTCGTAGCGCCGCCACCAGGGACAAGCGGCACGGCGGCCCGAAAGGTCGAGGCGAGTTCGCGTGCGCGGGAAGTCCGGTGAGAATCCGGCACGGTCGCGCCACTGTCAGCGGGGAGCCGCTGTCGTCACGGTTTGGGGACTGGAAGACGGCAGCACGACGGCATCGATCCGCAG
>JAQBPL010000275.1 GCA_028287545.1 Vulcanimicrobiota bacterium
GATCGCCAACGGCGTGAGCTTCGGCGTGATCTCGTATGCCGCGATCAAACTCCTGGGCGGCCGCGCCAGAGAAGTACACCCGCTCCTCTACGCCGTCGCCGCCCTCCTCGTCATCCGCTACATCTGGCTCGGCGGCTAACGTTCGTTTTGTCATGCTGAGGTCAATTGTCATGCTGAGCCTGTCGAAGCATGGGCCACGATCGTGGCTCACCCTTAGACAGGCTCAGGGTGACATAGAAATCTCGCGCTGACGGGCGCGGGCAACTACACCCTTTCGGGTGAGGGAAAGTTGCCGAGATCGGTGGATTCAGGCGAAACAAAGTTTCATTTCGTCTGGGGGTTTCCGTGGTGCACCGCCGATCGATTGTCCTATTTGCGCTCGCCGTTCTCGCCGCGGGGTGCGGCGGGGCTGGGGCAGGGGCCGTCGCCCCACCAACTACCGCCTCCCAGAACGTGGTGCGCGAGGTCCAGAGCGTGCGCCTGGGGACGTACACGCTGGACCGTTCGAAGACGATGGTCGCCGGGATCTCTGCCGGCGGCTACATGGCGACGCAGCTCCAGGTCGCGTATTCCAAGACCTTCCACGGTGCGGCGATCTTCGCCGGCGGCCCGTACTACTGCGCGCAAGACAACGCCTACATCGCGCTCAACGACTGCACGAAGAACTACTACTCGACCAACGTCCCGCTGCTCGAGACGGACACCGACAACACGGCCTATTACGGATACATCGATCCCACGTCGTACTTGAGCGGTCAGAAAGCCTGGCTCTTCAGCGGCACCAATGACACGACGGTCTACCAAAGCGTCGTGCGCGACTTGCAGACGTATCTCACGCACTACGGCGTCACCGTTACGACGAACTTCACGACCGCCGCCGGTCACGGATGGATCACGCCCGACGCGACGGCCGCGTGCGGCGCCACCGCGTCCCCGTTCCTGAACAACTGCGGCTTCGACGCCGAGCAGACGTTCTTGACGACGCTGTACGGAACGCTCGCGGCGCGCAACGGGGGCACCCTCGGCGGCACGTTGCAAACCTTCAACCAGAACGAGTTCTTGCCGGGCGGCAGCGCCGCGGCGTATTCGATGGATGCGAACGGCTACGTCTTCGTTCCGTCCGCCTGCGCTTCGGGCTCGACCTGTAAGGTGCTGGTAGCGCTGCACGGCTGCGCGCAGGGATACCAGCAAGTCGGCAACGCGTTCGTGACCAAATCAGGCATCAACGAATGGGCCGACACGAACAACATCATCGTCCTCTACCCGCAGGCCATCGAGACCGGCTACAACCCGAACGGCTGCTGGGACTGGTACGGCTACAACAGCACCGACTACGCGGCGAAATCCGGCCCGCAGATGGCCGCGATCTACGCGATGGTCCAGCGCCTGTAGGACGCCGCCGCGAGAGGGCGGCCCGAGCTGCGCCCGGTTACGGGTGCAGCTTCTCATGCCGTGACAGCATTTCGATGAACTGCTGAAGACGCTTGAAACGCGTCTCGGGCTTTTTCGCGGTCTGGAGTCTGAAGAGAACGGCGTACCGATTGCGAGCATCAAGGTTGGCAAAGAATGCCTTGGCTCGTTTGTTCGCATCGAGTGCCGCCTGCAGGTCCGGCGGCACCGCGGCAGTGCTCGCCGAGTCGTAGGCGGCTTTCCATCGTCCGTCGCTCTTGGCGCGTTCGATTTCCTCAAATCCGGCCGGCTCCATGCGCCCCTCTTGGATCAGTTTCAACGCTTTCTCGCGGTTGATCTTCGACCAGAGGCTCTTAGCCGAGCGCGGTGTGAATCGCTGAAGCCAATGATGCTCGCTATCGCCCTTCTTTTGGCCGTCTATCCATCCGTAGCACAGGGCAACGTCGAGTGCTTCGGCATAGGTAACAGATCGTTGGTCGGAACCCCGCTTGGCTAGGCGCAGCCAAACACCGGTCGAACTCGCGCAGTGCGCGGCGAGCCATGCAGCCCACTCTCCCTGCGACGCGAAGGGCATCGGTGCATCGCTCGAAATTGCCATGACGTCTCACGCGGGTTCGTTGCGGAAACACACGAGCCCCCGCCCGTGGGCGAGGGCTCGATCCGGTTCGCACTCCGCCGGCTCGGCGCGCTCAGCGCTGGATGCTCGCCATCCCCGCCGCGTTGTAGCGGTCGCCGCCGACGCGGTCAGCGAGTCCCTCGAGGCGGCGCAGGTCGTCTTCGTCGAGCCGCACCTTGAGAGCGCCCGCGTTCTCGTCGACGCGCGCGGCCTTCGTCGTCCCCGGGATCGGGACGAGGTCCTCGCCGCGGCTGAACACCCAGGCCAGCGCGACTTGGGCCGGGGTTGCGCCGTGCTTCGCGGCGACGCTGCGCACGATCTCGACGATCGCGGCGTTGCGCTCGCCGTTCTCCAGTGCGAAGCGCGGATGGTTGCGGCGAAGGTCGCTTTCCGAGAGCGTCTCGCCGTTCACGGTCCCGGTCAGGAAGCCGCGGCCGAGCGGGCTGTAGGGGACGAAGCCGATGCCGAGCTCGCGGACCGTCGGAAGCACCGTGTCCTCGACGTCGCGCGACCACAGCGAGTACTCGCTCTGCACGGCGGCGATGGGGTGCGTCGCGTGGGCGCGCCGAATCGTGGCGGCCGACGCCTCGGAGAGGCCCAGGTGGCGCACTTTGCCTTGGGCGACCGCTTCGGCCATCGCGCCGACCGTCTCTTCGATCGGCACCTTCGGGTCGACGCGGTGCTGGTACCAGAGGTCGACGTAGTCGACGCCGAGGCGCTTGAGGGAGCCTTCCAGGGCGCGTTTTGCATTGGCGGGCGAGCTGTCGGCCCCGGTTTGCCGCGTCCCGTCGAAAGCGAAGCCGAACTTGGTTGCGAGCTGGACCTGGTCGCGCCGTCCGGCGATTGCGGCGCCGACGACCTCCTCGTTGCGGAACGGCCCGTACATCTCGGCCGTGTCGATCATCGTGATCCCGAGATCGAGCGCCCGGCGGATCGCCTCGGTGCCCGACTCCTCGGCCGGCGACCCGTAGGCAAAGGAGATACCCATGCTGCCAAACCCGAGCGCTGAGGTCTCCAGGGTGCCCAAACGGCGTCGTGGGATGGTTATTGTCATGGGTTAGTTGTACAGCGCGGCAGCTCGCGCAACCAGACCCGGCGCGATGGTATCACCGTCACTAGTACGATGGATGCCGACACACGACGAAGTGAAGTTCGCACGTTTCTCCGCGGTCGCCGGGCGCGCGTTCGCCCCCAGGATGTCGGTTTGCCCGCCGGCAGCAGGCGCCGCGTCCCCGGACTCCGCCGCGAGGAGGTTGCCGCGCTGGCGGGCGTCGGCGTCA
The DNA here is from genome assembly GCA_028287545.1 of Vulcanimicrobiota bacterium. The sequence continues at coordinate 3,307 of JAQBPL010000275.1, forward strand.
CCTGGTACACGATGTTCGAGAACGGCACCGCGGAGCACGTTTCGCGGGAGGTCGTCGACAGCGTGGCTCGCGCGCTACGCCTCGACAACAGTGAACGGGAGCACTTGCGCCGGCTCGCGGGCGGCGACACGAGCACCAGCGGCAGCACGGCGGTCGACCCGCTGGTGCAGGACGCGCTCGACGGCTGGATCACGGCGCCGGCGTACGTCGCGACTGCCGGCTGGGACGTGATCGCCTGGAACGAGGCGTTCGCGCTCGTGTGGGGCGTCGGGCCGCCGGGCAGCGCGCCGTTCAACATGGTGCTGCGGCACTTCGGCGACCCGGCGGCGTACGCACTGCACGGCGAGCGCTGGGAGGCGTTCGCGCGGTCGCTCGTCGCGATGATGCGGGTCGGCTACGCGACGCGGCACGACGACCCGCGCTTCGCCGCGGTGATGGAGACGCTGCGCCGCGATCCCGAGTTCGTCGCGCTCTGGGAGCGTCAGGAAGTCCTCGATCCGCTGGCCACGACCGCCGCCGAGATCGACTCGCCGGGCGTCGGTCGTTTCGCGTACCGCGTCCTCAACCTGACGCTGCCCGCGATCGGACAGGCGCTGATCGTTCAGGTGCCGGAAACGGAGAGCGCCGCGCGTCTGGACGCGGCGCTTTCGCAACGCAAACGCCGCGCGGCCGTCTAGCCTAGTCCAGGTCCTCGCGGCGCAGGCGGGTGAACTCGCGCCGGACCGCGGGGAGCTTGACGACCTTCGCCATCGCGGCGTCGAAGTCGCGTTCGCGCGTGCGATGGGTGAGGATCACGATGTCCGTCTCGCCTTCCGCATCGCCGGGACCTTGCTGGAGCATCGCGTCGATCGAGATCCCGGAATCGGCCAGCGTTCGCGCGAGGTCGGCCAAGACGCCGACCTGATCGTGGACGCGCACGCGCAAGTAGTACGACGTCTCGACGTCGGCCATGGGCAGGATCTTGACGTCGCTGAGCGCGTCGGGTTGAAAGGCCAGATGCGGCACGCGCTCTTCCGGTTCCGCGCGCATGAGCCGGGTGACGTCGATGACGTCGGCGAGCACCGCCGACGCCGTTGGTTCCGAACCCGCACCCGCTCCGTAGTACAGCGTGACGCCCGCCGCGTCGCCCTTGACGAGGATCGCGTTCATCGCGCCGTCGACGCTGGCGATCAGCCGTTCCGCCGGGATCAGCGTCGGATGCACGCGCAGCTCGATGCCGGCCGGCGTGCGGCGCGTGATCCCGAGCAGCTTGATGCGGTAGCCGAGCTTCTCCGCGTAGGCGATGTCGCGATCGGTCAGCGCGGTGATCCCTTCGATGTACGCGTGGTCGAACTGCACCGGAATGCCGAACCCGATCGCGGAGAGCAGCGTGAGCTTGTGCGCCGCGTCGATCCCCTCGACGTCGAAGGTCGGATCGCTCTCGGCGTAGCCCAGCCGCTGCGCTTCGCGCAGGACGTCGGCGAACGGCAGGCCCTTCGAGCGCATTTCCGAGAGGATGAAGTTGCTCGTGCCGTTGACGATGCCGGCGATCCACTCGATCCGGTTCGCGGCAAGCCCTTCGCGCAGCACCTTGATCGTCGGGATGCAGCCGGAGACCGCGCCTTCGAACGCGATCATCACGCCGCGCTTGGATGCCGCGGCGAAGATCTCGTTGCCGTGCAGCGCCAGGAGCGCTTTGTTCGCGGTGACGATGTGCTTGCCGTGTTCGATCGCCGCGAACACCGCGTCTTTGGCGACCCCGGTTCCGCCGATCACCTCGACGACGATGTCGACCTTGGGATCGGTGACCGCGCGAACCGCGTCGTCCACAATCGGGATGTCGGGCCCGACGATCGCCTGCGCGCGAGCCCGGTCGCGTGCCGCGACCCACGCGATCTCGATCCGCCGTCCGGCGCGGCGGGTGATCTCTTCGCGATTTCGTTCGAGGACGCGGAACGTTCCGCTGCCGACCGTGCCGATGCCTAAAAGGCCGATTCTTACCGGATCCATGGATGGTGACTTTCCGCCCGATGCGCTTGGCTTCATTCCGATGTACCATCGAGTCCCGCTCACGCTGTGAAAGGAACCACCGATGGCCGACTATTCCGAACATGCCGATCTCGCGAAGCTCCGCGACCTCGGCCAGCTCGCTCCGGTCGAATTCAAGGGATTCGTCGCGCTCGATTCGATCGTCGGACGCACCGACGGCGCGATCCCGCAAAAATATCGCGAGCTGATTGCCCTCGGCGTCGCCTTCACGACGCAATGCCCGTATTGCCTGGACGTTCACACCGGGAACGCCAAAGCCGCCGGAGCGACCCGCGAGGAAGTCGCCGAGACGGCGCTCATCGCCGCCGCGCTGCGCGCCGGCGCCGCCGTGACGCACGGAGCGCTGGCGCTCAAACTCTTCGACGGCCACTAACGGCGGAGCGGGCGCCGAGCCAGGGATGCGGTTTCGGATTAGGAAATTTCGAAGCCTCGTATGCTTTTGCTCGTTCGCGCCGTTTCGATCGCCTTCGGCGTCGTGCTCGTCGCCGGCGCCTGCCGGTCGGCGAGCGCGACGGGAACGACGGCTGCGTACTACACCGCCGCGCAGGCAGCGGCGGGCGCGAAGCTCTACGGAGCGCGCTGCAGCGCCTGTCACGGCGTGAAGCTGCAGGGCATCAGCGCTCCGGCGCTGCGCGCGAGCGCGTACGCGACGGCGCAGAGCGTCTCGGAAGTCTACAAGTTCATAGTCGAGACGATGCCGATGGGGCAGCCCGGCACGCTCACACCGAGCGAGTACGTCGCGGTCCTGGCATACCTGCTGCGCGAGAACGGCTTCCGTGCCGGCGCCACGCCGCTGACAGGCGCCGTCGCGAAGCGGATCACCGCGCGCTACTAATCCCCGTTAGAGCAGGTTTGCGAGGTTGGCGGCGAACTCGCGGATCGTTTTCTTTGCGACGGATTCGATCAGGCGGCCGCCGACGCTCGCGACGATGCCGCTGATCTGCGCGTCGGTGTGGAGCAACACCCGCGTCTTGCCGTCCTCGGCGACGGCCTGCGAGGTTACCGCGGCTTTCACGCCGCCGCGTCCGCGCAGTTCGTCACCTTGGACGCGGAACGCCGCCGTGTGGGTGGATTCGTCGAATTGCTCGACGTGAATGGTCGCGTTGTATCCGACCGAGACGGGTCCGACCTTCACCGACACTTTGGCCCGATAGGTCTTCTCGTCGACGACCTCCGTGATCTCGGCGTTCGGAATGCACGTCGCGACTTTCGGGATGTCGGTGAGCAGCGCCCAGACGCGCTCGACCGGCGCATCGACGGTGAAGCTGTCGTCGATCGTCACGGTGCGTTCACCGGCGTGCGCGCGTTGTGCACCGGCAGGCTCCCTTCGCTCAGCCGGCCGCCGCCGCGCTGCTCGCGTAGCGCGATGATCTCCGCGGCGATGGAGATGGCCGTCTCTTCCGGCGTTCGCGCGCCGATGTCCAAGCCGATCGGCGCGCTGATGCGAGCGAGGTCGGCGTCGCTCACGCCGGCCTCTTTGAGCGCTTCGATGCGGTTGGCGTGCGTGCGGCGGCTGCCCATCGCGCCGATGTAGCCGGCGCCGGTGCGCAGCGCGACCAGCAGCAGCGGAATGTCGAATTTGACGTCGTGCGTGAGGATAATCAGCGCAGTGCGCGAATCGACCGGCGCGCGCTCGAGCCACTCGTCAGGCCACGCGACGACGACGTCGTCCGCGTCCGGGATGCGCGCTTTGGTCGCGAAGATTGGCCGAGCGTCGACGACCGTCACGCCGTACCCGAGGTATTTCCCGATCCGCGCGACGGCGCGCGAGAAGTCGATCGCGCCGAAGACGTACATCGACGGCTTGGGCGCGTACGCAGCGATGAACAGCCGGACCTCGACGCCGACCGGTTCGCCGTCCTCGCCGAACGTGCGCATCGCGGTCTCGCCGACCGCCAGCAAGGCGCGCGCTTCGCCGACGGCCGCGACGTTCAAGCCGGGCGTGCCGAGATCGCCGAGGACCTCGTCCTCGAAGACGAGCAGCTTCGCGCCGGCCCGAGTACCGTCGATCCGGGTGACGAGCGCGACCGGGTCATTCGCCCGCAGTGCCGCGGCGAGGCGATCGAAGATCACCAGTCGAGCCGCTCGACGAAGACGTGGATCGTGCCGCCGCACGTCAGGCCCACCGAGATCGCGTCTTCGTCGCTGATCCCGTAGGTGACCAGGCGCGGGCGGCCGGTCGCGATCGCGTCCTGGGCCTCGTCGTAGACCGCCGACTCGACGCACCCGCCGCTGACCGAGCCGGCGACGTCGCCGCGTGCGTTGACCGCCATCATGGCGCCGGGATCGCGCGGCGCCGACTGTTCCACGCCGACGACGGTCGCGACCGCAATCTGCTGGCCTTCGCCGCGCCAACGTTCCAGGGATTCGAGCACGTCTTTCATGTCATCACGTTTCCTTCGATCGCGTCGGCCACGGCGTCCAGCGTCCGCAGGCTGTGACCCGAAACGAAGGCGTCGAGATACGGCAGGGCGGCGGCCATCCCGCGGGCGAGCGGTTCGTACGCCGGGTGGCGCTTGTGCGGGTTGACCCACACCACGCGCCGCGCCAGGCGCCGGAGCCGTTGCATTTCGACGCCGACCAGCGCCGGATCGTCCCGTTCCCAGCCGTCGGAGAGGATGACGACCGTGCCGCCGCGCGCCGCACCGCGCTGCGCGTGGTGCTCGTTGAAGGCGTGCAGGGCGGCGCCGATCCGCGTTCCGCCGCCGTAATCGCGGACGGTCGAGCCGATCGCCGCCATCAAGCCGGCGTCGCCGGCACGCCGCAGCAGCGGCGTGAGGTCCGTCAGCTGGGTAGCGAAGGCGAACGCGCGCACGCGCGGCCGGGCAATCGCGCTGACGCGCGCGTACTGCAGCAGAGCCCGCGCGAACGGCGCCATCGAACCGGAGACGTCGAGCAGGAAGACCAGCGGGCGCAGCCGCGTGCGGCGGCGGGTCGCGCGCCGGCGCACCAGCTCGCCGGCGGTGCGTGCGGCCCCGC